>NZ_JAIUKC010000018.1:0-81884 GCF_020177435.1 Saccharopolyspora sp. 7B
ACCACTCACCATCATCGGCACGCTGTTGAGTTCTCAAAGAACACACCCACACCATCACCCACAACCCCTGCATTCAGGGCCGCGAACTCCGGGGAGTCAGTTCATTCCGTCTTTCGTTCTTGCGATGTTCCAAACTCTAGCAGGCCCGATTTCCGGCCGTTTCAGGGGGGGTCGCTTTCGCGTTTCCGCGGTTTCCCGCGTCCCTGGCCGGCCCGATCGTCGACCTGTTCTGGAGTTGTCCACTGCTGAGTCGTGACCCGCTCCGCGAAGGAGCGCCTCTCGTTTTCAGCGACTGCCGTACGTTACCCGGTCCGCTTCGCGGTGTCAAACCCGCTCGTCCCGTCCGGTGCGCGCTTCCGGGTGAAACCCGGGCGCCGCCACCTTCGCCGTCCCCGCCAGGCTCTTGCGTCCTGTTCCGTCCGGCTTGCCGTGCGACGAAGAGAAAGTTACGCACACTCTCCGTGAATGTCAAATCGCCTGGTCAGACCCTTGACATCCACCGTCGGCGGAGGATCACTTCCCCTTCGGCCGGAGCCAGAGCTTCACCGTGCTCGTGCCCGCCGCTTCCACGGCCTCCAACAGCTCGGACGCGGGAACCGCCGTCGTGCGCCCGACCGGGACCAGCTCGTAGCCCCAGGTCCCGAACTCGCGCAACGCGGTCGCCGGGTCGTCGCCGAGTTCGGCGATGCCGGCCGGGGTGAACGAGCAGATGATCGACGGACGGTCCCGCCGCAGCAGCCGGACGAGGCCGCCGAGCACCCGGTGGACGCGGGCACCGACGTCGACGTGCACCACCGACAGGGTCATGTCGTGCAGCGTCGCGGTGCCCTCCAGCTCCTTGTCCAACCGGACGCCGGGCACCCGGCCCTCGGCCGGATCGGACTCCTCGGCGGGACGCACCGAGACCCCACCGGCCAACGAGCGCTCCGCGACCAGGTCGGCGGGGGCGTCCCACGCGGCGGCCTCGATGGTGGTGAGCCGCTGGCCCCAGGCCGCGGGCACGTTCACCTCCACGTTGCGCTGCAGCAGGGCCCGGCCGTCCGCGCTGGGCTCGACCGCGATCACGGCACCGCTGTTGCCGAGCCTGCTCAACACCCGGACCGCCTGGTAGCCCACGTAGGCGCCGACGTCGAGGAACACCCCGTCCGGTTCGAGCAGCGAATCGATCAGCGCCGAGGTCTCCGCGTCCCAGGTGGCGTGCGAGGACAGCCACGGCAGCATCAGGCCGTCGTCGGCGGGCAGCCGCAGCAGCCCGGCGTCGCAGAGCACCGGGGTGCTGGTGCCGTCGCCCGCGCCGGTGTTGCGCTCGTGCTCGCGCAGCAGGATGCGCTGCAGCACGTCGGTCCGGTGCAGTGCGTAGGCCGCGTCGCTGGTGGCGGAGCGCAGCGTCGTCTCCAGCTCCTGCTCCCGGGCCGCTTCGCGCTCCTGCTCCAGCGCGTCGATCCGGTCCAGGGTCCGTTCCACCGCGGTGGTGAGGCTGTCGAGGCGCTGCGCCAGCAGGTCGTCCTGCGCACCGGGCTCCGCGGCGGAGCCGCCCTCCAGCGCGCGGAGCCTGCGGTGCTGGTCGGCGAGGTCCGCCCGGGCGCGCACCATGCCGTCGTCGATGCTGGTGAGCCGTTCGTCGAGCTGGTCGTGGCGCTGGTCGACGCGGCCGAGCTCGGCGCGGAGCTGGTCGATCTCCTCCCCGCCCCCGTCGGCGTCGTACTGGCGGCGCAGCAGCTCCGCCGCGGTCTGCTCGACGCCGTCCACCATCGAGCGCAGCACGTCGCGGATGTGGTCGTCGTAGTGGCTGAGTACCCGCAGCACCGCCTTGCGCAGCGCGGGGGCGACGGAGTTCCGGCCGCCCGCGCCGACGTCGGGCGCCCGGTGCAGCGCGTGCCGCGCGACCAGCAACGGGTGCAGCGGGTCGTCCAGGTCGCCGTGCCGGTCCTTGGCCCACTTGGTGCGCCAGTTCCGGTAGGCGTGCTCGACGTGCCCGCGCAGGCGCTCCGCGGCGTGGTTGACGCTGTGCTGGGCGAGCAGGTGGTCGCGGGCGCGCTGCCCGGCGGCCGCGATGGCCTCCGGATCGTCGGCGGCGGCGCGGAGCGCGGCGGCGGCGGCCTCCACGTCCGGTTCGCCCTGGCCCTGGCAGGGCACCAGGGTGGCACCCGCGGAACCGAGGAGTTCGGTGACGGCGCCGTGGTCGGCGGCCAGCACCGGCACCCCGTGCGCGGCGACCTCCAGCAGCCGCAGCGCGTACCGGTCGCCGCCGGCGGGGCGGTGCAGCGAGGCGACGCAGTCGGCGGTCGCGAGCAGCGCGTCCGTGTCGATCTCGTCCTCGACCAGGTGCACGCGCGGGTCGGAGGCGGTCGCGAGCCGGAGCCGCTCGGCGGCTTCCGGGTGCGCGGCGGCACCGGTGACGGCGATCAGCAGGTGCGCGTCCTCCCGTTCCGGGAACGCGGCGAAGAAGGCGGTGACCAGGCCCAGCACGTTGTCCCGGCGTTCGTCGGAGTGGTCGGCGAAGGCGCCGATGACGAACTCCTCCGACAACCCGTGGCGGGCGCGGGCGGCCTTGCGGGTGGGCAGGTCCACCGGACCGGGGTCGAGCAGCGGGAGCGCGACGACGCGGGTGGTGGGTCCGCCCGCGCGGCGGGTGGCCTGGCGGGCGGCTTCGGAGAGCACCCAGGCCTCCACGGCCCCGTCCGGATCGGTGCCGTCGGGCTGCACGTCGACCAGGTGCCGCCCGGCGGGCACCGCGAGCCCGGGTTCGCAGCGCAACACCACCGGGTAGTACGGGGTGTCCGCGGACGGCAGCCCGGAGGCGCGCACGGCGGCGCGGACCAGTTCCGCGGTGCGCCCGGTGCCGAGGACGGCCACGCCGAGCTGGTCGACCAGCGTCGAGCGCTCGGTGTCGCCGCGGTCGCCGATGGCGGCGGCGGGGACCCGGCCGCTGGCGACGCCGACGCCCGCGCACCACTCGCGGAACCCGGCGGCGTCCGCGCCGAACGGCTCCGGGTAGCTGCCGCGCAGCACCTGGTCGTCCGCCCACACCGCGGCGGTCCACCGGGATCCGCCCGCGGCGCGCTGCTTGTCGTCGGCGGGTTCGCAGGCCCAGCCGACGAAGTCGGCGGGACTGCCGCCGGGCGCGAACGGGCTGGCCGGGGCCGTCCCGCGCTGCCACGCGTCGAGGTAGTCGCGGCGCAGCGCGGCGGGCAGCGGGGTGCCGTCGGGCAGCGCGTCGTACGGGTGCGGCTGTTCGCGGGTGTAGCCGGCTTCGACGAGCGCGTTGCGGTAGGCGGCGCACAACCCGGCGAGCACCGGGTGCTCGGACAGCAGCACCCGCGGCCGGTCGGCGTAGTGGGTGGACAGCAGCCACGGCCGCTGCGGCTGGAACCCGTCGAAGTGGATGCTGCGCAGCAGCGCGCCGTCCACCGCGTGCCCGCCGTCGCCGGTGGGGATGAGTTCGCGCTGCGCCGCGTTCCACACCGACAGCCCGACGCCCGGATCGCGCAGCACGTGGTGGTCGACGAGCGCGGGCGCGCCGTCGAGGAGCATCCCGACGCTGGGGTCGGCGCGGACCTGCTCGGCCCAGGCGGCGAGGAAGTCCTCCGCGCCGGGCCGGACGCCGAGCACGCTCGGGTCGAACGGCCCGGACTCGACGAGGTCGGTGGCGCTGGGCCGGAACCCGTCGGCGTAGAGGGTGCGCAGCACGCGCGGCACCAGCGCCACGGGCCGATCGGGGGTGAGTTCGCGCAGCAGGTCGTCGAACTCGCTGAAGATCTGCACCGACGGTTCGAGGTAGAGCGCGGTCGCCCCGGTCGCCAGCAGGTGCTGCAGCAGCCGGGGCCGCAGCACGGCGCGGAGCTGGTCGGCGGTGCAGGCGACGGCGAGGCGGGCGAACTCGTCGTCGTCGACGCCGATCCGCCCTGGCGTGACCACGTCGCCGCCGGGGGCCGCGCCGCCGACCGGCAGCACGACGAAGCGGGCTCCGGGGTGGTGGCGCAGGAACGATTCGCGCAGCACGCGGGCCGCGGGCAGCTGGCCGGGCCCGGCGACGGTGCAGCCGATCAGGGTGGCCTGCTCGGCGTCGAAGTCCGCGTCACCGGCGGCTCCGGCGGCTTCGTCGTCCCGGCCGTCGTGGTGCTCGGCGGGCCATTCCGGTTCGTCGGCCCGGTGCTCCAACAGGTCGGCGGTGGCTTCGGCGTCGGGGGCGCCGGAGGGCTCGGGCTGCGCCTGCGAATCAGTCACGGGGGCGAACCTATCGCCCCGCCCTCCGGCTGCCCACGGCCTGACCCCAGGAGATCGGCTTGAGCCCGGTCACAGGGGGTCGGGTGCCGGTCACAGCATCGGCATCAGGCTCTGCAGCTCGTAGGGCGTGACGCGGCTGCGGTACCCGTCCCACTCGTTGCGCTTGTTGCGGAGGAAGAAGTCGAAGACGTGCTCGCCGAGGGTTTCCGCCACCAGCTCGGAGGTCTCCATCTCGGTGAGCGCGTCGTTGAGGTTCTGCGGGAGGCTCGCGTACCCGGCGGCCTTGCGCTCGCCCTCGGTCAGCGACCACACGTCGTCCTCGGTGGCGGGCGGCAGCTCGTAGCCCTTCTCGACCCCGCGCAGGCCGGCGGCGAGGATCACCGCGTAGGCCAGGTACGGGTTGCAGGCGGAGTCGAGGCTGCGGACCTCGACGCGCCGCGAGGAGGACTTGCCGGGCGAGTACATCGGCACCCGCACCAGCGCGGAGCGGTTGGCGTGCCCCCAGCACACCGCGGTGGGCGCTTCGCCGCCGACGATGAGCCGCTTGTACGAGTTCACCCACTGGTTGGTGACGGCGCTGATCTCGCGCGCGTGGGTGAGGATGCCCGCGACGAACGCGCGCCCGGTGTCGGAGAGCTCGTAGGGGTTCTCCGGGTGGTAGAAGGCGTTCTGGTCGCCCTCGAACAGGCTGAAGTGGGTGTGCATGCCGGAGCCGGGCTGCGCGGTGAACGGCTTCGGCATGAAGGAGGCGTGCACGCCCTGCATGAGCGCGACCTCCTTGACCGTGTACCGGAACGTCATCACGTTGTCGGCCATGGTGAGCGCGTCGGCGTAGCGCAGGTCGATCTCCTGCTGGCCGGGGGCGCCCTCGTGGTGGCTGAACTCGACGGAGATGCCCATCGCTTCGAGCGTCTCGATGGCGTTGCGCCGGAAGTGCGGGGCGGCGTCGTGGCTGGCCTGGTCGAAGTAGCCGCCGGAGTCGGCCGGTTCGGGTTCGACGCCGGTGGTGGGCAGGTTCTTCAGCAGGAAGAACTCGATCTCGGGGTGCACGTAGCAGGTGAACCCGGCCTCGGTGGCCTTGGACAGGGTGCGGCGCAGCACGTGCCGCGGGTCGGCCCAGCACGGGGAACCGTCCGGCATGGCGATGTCGCAGAACATGCGGGCCGAGTAGTGCTCGCCGTCCGGGGTCTCCCAGGGCAGGACCTGGAAGGTCGCCGGGTCGGGCTTGGCGATCATGTCCGACTCGTAGATGCGCGAGAACCCTTCGATGGCGGAGCCGTCGAACCCGATGCCCTCGCTGAAGGCACCTTCGAGCTCGGCGGGCGAGATCGCCACCGATTTGAGGATGCCGAGGACGTCGGTGAACCACAGCCGCACGAAGCGGATGTCACGTTCCTCCAGGGTGCGGAGCACGAACTCCTGCTGGCGGTTCATGCCCGCAGCCTAATTCCTGCGCTGCGCGGGTTGCGGGACCGCGCCCGTTGCGTCCTGGTTACCGTCCGGTTCGCGGGACGCCGGTGGTGGTGATCACGTGCAGCGGGTGCCTTCGGCGGGCAGTTCGAGCTCGGTGAGGTAGTCGATGCCGGCCTGGTCGACGCAGCTGTCCCCCTGCAGGAACGCGGTGTGCTGGGTGCCCTCGAAGGTGAGCAGCCGGGCGCGCAGCGCTTCGGCGAGGTGCACTCCCGCGTCGTAGGGCGTGGCGGGGTCGCCGGTGGTGGAGATGACCAGCAGCGGCGGGAGCCCGCTGACCGAGGGCTGCTCGGCTTCCCCGGTGACGGGCACCGGCCAGAACGAGCACATGTCCATGGCGCTGTTGGCGGGCAGCCCGTCGTCGAGGAACGGGGCTGCTTCGCGGTAGCGGCGGTCGGCTTCGCGCAGCACGTTCCGGTCGGTCACGCGCGGGTCGTCGACGCAGCGCACGGCGTTGAACGCGTCGGTGATGTTGCTGTAGGTGCCGTCGGCGTCGCGCCCGTAGTAGGAGTCGGCGAGGGTGAGCAGCACGGTCCCGCGCCCCCGGGCGAGCTCTTCGAGGCCGGTGTTGAGCGCGGGCCACATGTTCTGCGCGTAGAGCGCCTGGATGACGGCGGTGGTGGCGTCGGTGTAGGACAGCTTCCGGTCCCCGGCGGGCACCGGTTCCGCCAGCAGTGGCCGCGCGAGCCGCTGGAACGCGGCGGTGGCCCGGGCGGGGTCGGGGCCGAGGGCGCAATCGCGGCGTTCGGTGCACCAGCGGGCGAAGGAGTCGAAGGCGCGCTGGAACCCGGCGCCCTGCAGCACCTGCTCGTCGATGGCGTCCTGGCTCGGGTCGATGGCGCCGTCGAGGATCATGGCGCGCACGTTGCCCGGGTACCGCTCGGCGTACGCGGAGCCGATGCGGGTGCCGTAGGAGTAGCCGAGGTAGGTGAGCTTCGGGTCGCCGAGCGCGGAGCGCAGCACGTCCATGTCCTGCACGACGTCCCGGGTGCCGACGTGGGCGAGCACGTCGGTACCGGTGCGCTGCGCGCACTTGCCGGAGTACTCGCGCACTTCCCGCTCGGTCTCGGCGGTGCCCTCGGGCGAGGGGTCGGCGTCGGAGTCGAGCCGGTCGGCGTCCCACTCCTGGTCGGTGAGGCAGCGGACGGCGGGTTCGCTGGCGCCGATGCCGCGCGGGTCGAAGCCGACCTGGTCGAAGCGGGTGCCGAGCGGGGTGTTCTGCAGCGCGGGGCCGAGGCTCGCGGCGGCGCTCATCCCGGAGGCGCCGGGCCCGCCGGGGTTCATCAGCAGCGAGCCGATCCGCTGATCGGGGTCGGTGGCCGGTTTGCGCAGCACTCCGATGCTGATCTGCCTGCCCTCCGGGTGGGCGTGGTCGAGCGGCACCTGCAGCCGGGCGCATTCGAGGGCGCGGTCCTGGAAGGCGGTGCGGTCGGCGCTGCTGGTGGCGTAGTCGGCGCACGGTCCCCAGTCGAGCTGCTGGCCGTAGTACCGCTCCAGCCCGGCGGGCACGGGCCCGGCGGGACCGCTGCGCTCGGAGTGCGGTTCCAGCAGCGGCGCGCTCGGCGTGGTGGAGCAGGCGGCGGCACCGCTGAGCAGCAACAGCGCGCAGGCGGCGGTCAGCAGGCGACTCATTCAGGCGATGGTGTCACGCGTTCGGAGTCGGGTTGGTCACGGGCGGTGGGTCTTCTTCCGGCGGGTGCGCGAAGATGACGTTCATGCCGCAGTTGCGTCTCGCTCTAGCCCAGGTCAACGCGACGGTCGGGGACATCGCCGGGAACAAGGCGATGGTCCTGGACTGGACGCGCAAGGCGGTCCAGGAGGGCGCCCACGTGGTGGCCTTCCCGGAGACGGTGCTCGCCGGTTACCCGGTGGAGGACCTGGCGCTGCGCAAGTCGTTCGCGGCGGCGAACCGGGCGGCGGTGGACGCGCTGGCGGTGAACCTGCGCGAGGCCGGGTGCGGGGACGCGCTGGTCGTGGTGGGCCACCTGGACCGCGATGACGAGGGCCTGCGGAACTCGGCATCGCTGCTGCACGGCGGTGAGGTGGTGGCGACCTACGACAAGTACCACCTGCCGAACTACGGCGTGTTCGACGAGGCGCGCTACTTCGCCCCGGGTTTCGACCTGCCGATCGTGAGGCTGCACGGCCTGGACGTGGGCGTGGTGATCTGCGAGGACATCTGGCAGAACGGCGGCCCGGTGGCGGCGCTGGGCGCGGTGGGCGTGGACCTGGTGGTGTGCGTGAACTCCTCGCCGTACGAGCGGTCGAAGGACGACGTGCGGATGCCGCTGGTGGCCCGCCGGGCCGCGGAGGCGGGGGCGCCGATCGCCTACGTGAACATGGTGGGCGCGCAGGACGACCTGGTCTTCGACGGCGATTCGATGGTGGTGGGCACCGGCGGCGAGGTGCTGGCGCGCGCGCCGCAGTTCACCGAGCACCTGCTGGTGGTGGACGTGGACCTGCCCGCGGGCGGGCACACGTCGACGACGGTGCCGGAGCCGGAGGGCCGGTTGCGGCTGCCGGCGTTCGACGTGACGCGCACGGTGCTGCAGCCGGAGCCGCTGGCGCCGTACGAGCCGCTGCCCGCGCCGCCCCCGGCCGAGCCGCTGCCGGAACTGGCGGAGATCTGGTCGGCGCTGGTCACCGGGTTGCGGGACTACGTGCACAAGAACGGGTTCGGTTCGGTGGCGTTCGGCTTCTCCGGCGGCATCGACTCGGCGCTGTGCGCGGCGCTGGCGGCGGACGCGGTGGGCCCGGACGCGCTGCACGGCGTGGCGATGCCGTCGGAGTACTCCTCGGAGCACTCGCGGTCGGACGCGGCGGAGCTGGCGCGCCGGTTGGGCTGCCACTTCCAGGAGATCGCGGTCGCGGACATGGTCTCGGCGTTCGTGGGCCCGCTGGGGTTGACCGGGCTGGCGGAGGAGAACGTGCAGGCCCGTTGCCGGGGCGTCACGTTGATGGCGCTGTCGAACCAGCACGGGCACCTGGTGCTGGCGCCGGGGAACAAGACGGAGCTGGCGGTCGGCTACTCCACGATCTACGGCGACGCGGTGGGCGGTTTCGCGCCGATCAAGGACGTGCCGAAGACGCTGGTGTGGGAGCTGGCGAAGTGGCGCAACGCGGAGGCGGAGAAGCGCGGCGAGGTGCCGCCGATCCCGGAGAGCTCGATCACCAAGGAGCCGTCGGCGGAGCTGCGCCCGGACCAGACCGACCAGGACTCGCTGCCGCCGTACGACGTGCTGGACGCGGTGCTGGACGGCTACGTGGCGGGCGACCGGGACTACTCGGACCTGGTGTCGGACGGGTTCGACGCGGACCTGGTGGAGCGGGTGATCCGGATGGTGGACCGGGCGGAGTACAAGCGCCGCCAGTACCCGCCGGGCACCAAGATCACGCTGAAGGCCTTCGGCCGGGACCGGCGCCTGCCGATCACCAACCGCTGGCGGGAGAGCCGGCCCTGATCCTTCCGGGCGGACGGCTCGCCCACCGCTCCCGCCGGGCGGGCGGGCCGTTCCCCTTGAGGGCGGCGAGGGACAGCTCCGGGGTCGGGCCGTGGTTGAGGTGCACGGCGAGGAGTTCGGTGCCGCCCCAGACCAGGAAGAGCTCGCGGAGGAACGCGCGCTGCGCGCCGTCGGCGTCGTAGGTGCCGAACTCGGCGACGTAGAGGCCGAACCGGCAGCGCTGCGCGGTCAGCTCGCGCACCGCCCACACCTGGAGCCCTTCCAGCAGCGAGATCTCGTCGCCGGACGCCGGGTCGACGTCGTGCTCGACGAGCAGGTCCAGTCCCTCTTCCGGGCTGGTGAGCTGCATGAGCGAGTAGCAGGCACGCACTGGGATCACGTCCTTCTGGGAGGTCTAGGCTGCGAACGATCGACACCCTCCGTGTCGATCAGATCACCGATCGTAAAGTGTCATAGGTGACTTACCCAGGTCTCTGACGGGTGATCTTTCGCTTTCGCCGGGAAGGACGGACCGATGGGATCGACGCGCGCGACGATCGGGCGCAGGCAGCTCGGCGCGGAACTCCGCGATCTGCGGATCGCCGCCGGGCTCAGCCAGAAGGACGCCGCCGAGGTGATCGAAAGCGACACCAGCCTGATCAGCAGGCTCGAACGCGGGCAGCGCTCGATCAAGATGATGGAGCTCGACGCGCTGCTGCGGCACTACGGCGCCCCGGCCGACCGGCGAGCGCAGATCGCCGAGCTCGCCAAGGCCGCCCGGCAGCGCTTGCCGCGCCGCACCTACTCCGACAACCTGCCCGGCGCGTTCCGGCGGCTCAGCGATCACGAGCAGGACGCCGCCGAGATCTGCTACTCCGACAGCGAGCTCATCCCCGGACTGCTCCAGACGGAGGACTACATCCGGGCGATGATGCGGCTCAACCGTCCCGACGTGTTCAAGAACAGCGAGGACGACGTGGATGCCCGCGTCGAGTTCCGCTTGCAACGTCAGCAACTGCTGCGGAAGCCCGACCACCCCTGGATCTGGTTCGTGATCGGTGAGGCTGCGATCCGACGCCCCGTCGGCGGAAAAGATGTGCAGCGCCAACAACTTCTCCACCTCGTCGAGGTGATCGAGCAGAACAGCCGAGTGACGGTCCAGGTTGCTCCATTGGCAGCCGCCGATCATCCGCTGCTCGGCTCCAATCTCGAGATCCTCAAGTTCGGCGGTCTTGCCGCGGACATCGTTCACCAGCCAACCTTCATCGGCGGCGGCGTCTACCTGACGGAAGATCGCGATGTCCGCGAGTGCACGCGCCTGTTCGACCGCCTGCGCGCGGTCGCGCTGGGGCCCGATGACACACGCGCCTTCATCGCAGAACATGCGAAGGAACTCGAAGATGACAGATGAACGACCGAACTCGTGGTTCAAGAGCAGTCGCAGCGGCCCGCAGAACAACAGCTGCGTCGAAGCACGGTTCACCGCGCACGGCATCGACATCCGGGATTCGAAGGATCCCGGCGGTGGTCGTCTCCATTTCAACTTCCGGGTGTGGCGGGACTTCGTGACCCGGCTACCGCGGTAGGAACGCGGCCGGACGCACCGGTTGCGCGGAGTGGAGCAACCGGTGAACGGATCACTGGACCGATCATGGTGGACGAATGGCGCACTCGTTCCGATAGTCTCCCCGTCACCGAGCCGCACAGCTGAGCTGCCGAGAGGGCTTGCATGGGGTGGAGAACAACGGCGTCCGCCGCCGCGCTCGCCGCGTTGACGGGAGTGCTCGGCGGCGGCTGCGCTTCTCCCGGCGGCGAACCGGAAAGCGCGGGAACCGATCAGTCCACTGCGGACCGGTCCAGGTTGGACGAGGTCGCCGAACGCGGCGAGCTGCGGGTGTGCAGCACCGGGGACTACCGGCCCTTCACCTACCGCGACGAGGCCGGGGCCTGGAGCGGCATCGACGTCGACATGGCGCGCGACCTGGCCGCGTCGCTGCACGTGCGCGCCACCTTCGTCGGCACCACCTGGTCGACGCTGAACGAGGACTTCCGGCAGCGGTGCGACATCGCGGTCGGCGGCGTCTCGATCACCCTGGAGCGAGCCCGCGAGGTGTTCTTCACCGAGCCCTACGCGGTCGACGGCAAAACTCCGATCACCCGCTGCGAGAACGCGGCGCGATTCCGGACGCTGGAGCAGATCGACCGGCCCGGAGTACGCGTGGTGGTGAACCCGGGCGGGACCAACGACAAGTTCGCCCGCGAGAAGTTGCACCGCGCGGAGATCGTTCCGCACCCCGACAACAACACGATTTTCGACCAGCTCCGCAACGGCCGAGCCGATCTCATGATCACTGATGGTTCCGAGACCAAATGGCAGGCAAGGCAACACCCCGAACTGTGCGCCGTGCACCCCGACCAGCCGTTCACCTTCGCCGAGAAGGCCTATGCGCTGCCCCGCGGCGACGTGGACTTCCAGGAGTTCGTGAACCAGTGGCTGCACCTGCGGACGCACGACGGAACGTACGACCGGATAGCAGAACCGTGGATCGGCTGAACCCCGGAAGCGGAACCGAAAAGGCCCGCAGCAGGAATCGTGGCGGCCCGAACCCGCCCCGACCAGGCGCACCGCGGCGCGGACACGCACTCCACCAGCGGAGATCACCTACCGGTGTTTCCACGCCCCGGAGAGTGAGTAGCATCGCGAGCCCAGGGGAGATCCGCGGGATTTCACCGAGCAAGCCGGACCAGGGGCTGCCGGGGGCGCACCCGGCCCGCCACCCGCGCTGCGCTCCCCCACCGCACCGCCGAGGGCCCGCGGTGCGCAGGCCAGAGCCACCGACCGCGACGAGGACCTGATTGATGTCAGCACCCACCTACACCCAATCCGCGGCCAAGCGCCGCCACCTGGCCCGATCCCTGCTGGTACTGCTGATCTCCGGGGTCGTCACCGCTGGGCTGAGCACCTGGGCCGCGCTGGCGAGCCCCGAACCCGCGCGGCTGGTGATCGCCTGGAGCACCGGCATCGCGGCCGCGCTGATCAGCATCGCGTTAGCCCTGGCCAGCTGGGGGATGCAGAACGCGAACTTCTACCGCACGCGCGCGGAGAAGGCCGACGGCGCCACCGCGAAGCTCGCCGACGAAACGCTCCCCGCGCTGGTCACCCGGCTGCGGTCCGGGTCCTCGGTGGACACCGCGCTCAGCGAGATCGACCACCCGCGCAACCCGACCCACCAGCGCATCCTGCGCACCCTCGGCCAGGAGATCGGCAACGGGGAACGCTCCCGCGCCGCCGCCATGCTGGCGTGCGCGAACGCCGCGGGCCGGATGCAGGCGCTGTCGACGAACATGCTCGCCAGCCTCCGCGAGATGGAGGAGCGGCACGACGAATCCGTGCTCGGCGACCTGCTCGAACTCGACCACACCACCGCGCAGGCCGGCCGCCTCGCGGACAGCATCGCGGTCCTCACCGGTGCCCGCTCCGGCCGCCGCTGGACCAAGCCGATCAAGATGGAGAGCATCCTGCGCGGCTCGGTCGGCCGCATCGCCGCCTACAAGCGGGTCCGGCTGCACTCCACCAGCACCATCGCCATCGTCGGCTACGCCGCCGAAGGCGTGATGCACGCGCTGGCGGAGCTGATGGACAACGCCACCAGCTTCTCCCCGCCGTCCGAGCTCGCGCACGTCTACGTCGAAGAGGTCCACTCCGGTGTCGTCGTCACCATCGAGGACGGCGGCCTGGTGATGAGCGAGGCGGCGATGAAGCGCGCCGTGCACGCCGTCGGCTCCGAACCGCTGGACCTCACCAAGCTCAACGGCACCCGGCTCGGCCTCGCCGTCGTCGGCTGCCTCGCCCGCAAGCACGGGCTCACCGTCTCGTTCCGCCCGTCCTCGCGCGGTGGCACCGGCGTCGTCGTGATGATCCCGCGCAAGCTGATCACCCAGCCGCGCAAGCAGGAGGAGATCACGCTGCCGAGCCGCAGCGTCGGCGTCACCCCGCGGCCCGCGCAGCTGAGCTCCGTCCCCAGCGGGGGCACCACCACCGCCACCGGAACGCTGCCGCGGCAGGACGTCGCCACCGACACCCGCACCGCCGACACCGCCGACCGACGGGAGCCGACCGTGCAGAACCTGCCCAAGCGCCGCCGCGGCGAAACGCTCGCGGCCGCGGCACCGTCCCTGGCGGCCGGACCCGAGGACGAGACCACCAAGAAACCCGCCCCGTCCCGGCCGCGGCCGAACGCGGGCGCCCGCTTCGGCGCGTTCCGGCAGGCGAGCCGGCCCAGCGACGGCTCGCAGTCCGACGACGCGCGCTGATCGACCTGCCGACGAAAGAAGGAATGGAGGCAGGGGCGACCGGCCACGCCGGGAACCCCGACATCTCGATGAACAACGACCACAACCTCGACTGGTTGCTGGAGAACCTGCTGGGACGCACTCCAGGCGCCAAGCACGCCCTCGTGCTGTCCAAGGACGGCCTGAAGGTCTGCCACTCCCCCGGGCTCAGCAACGACCAGGCCGACCAGCTCTCCGCGATCGCCTCCGGCATCCAGAGCCTGTCCTACGGCGCCTCCGTCGAGTTCGGCGACGGCAGCGGCGGCGTCCGGCAGTCCATGACCGAGTTCCACGGCGGCCTGCTGTTCATCGTCGAAGCCGGTGAAGGCGCGCACCTCGCCGTGCTCGCCGACGAGGAAGCCGACGTGGGCGTCATCGGGCACAACATGAACGAGCTCGTCGAGCAGATCGGCGACTACCTCAGCGCTCCCCCGCGCCAGGCCCAGCCGAGCGGGTTGTCATGACCTGGCGGCCCCTCCACAACGAAGATCCGGACCGGCTCTACACCGTGACCGGGGGACGCAGCAGCGCGAACGAAGAGTCCCTGGACCTGGTCACGCTCATCGTCAGCGAGTGCGACCCGGCCCCCGGCATGCAGTCCGAGCACATCCGGATCCTGCACATGTGCAAGCAGCCGATGGCGGTCGTGGAGATCTCCTCCCACCTGGGCATGCCGGTCGGGGTGGTGAAGATCCTGCTGTGCGACCTGCTCGACACGAACCGGATCACGGCCCGCCACCCCACCTCCGCGCCGTCCGGCCGCAAGCAGGCGCAACTCCCCGACCCCGACATCTTGAAGCAGGTTCTCGTTGGACTCCACAAGCTCTGACCCCACGAGCCGGCCGCTGCGCAGCACCGCCAGCGACGGGCTCAAGATCGTCATCGTCGGCGGCTTCGGGGTCGGCAAGACGACCATGGTCCGCTCGGTCAGCGAGATCCGTCCGCTGAGCACCGAGGAGACCATGACCCAGGCGAGCCTGGGCATCGACGACTCGACCGCGGTGCGGGACAAGACCACCACCACGGTCGCGTTCGACTTCGGCCGCATCAGCCTGGACGCCGAGCGGGTGCTGTACCTGTTCGGAGCCCCCGGGCAGCAGCGGTTCTGGTTCCTCTGGGACCGGTTGTTCTCCGGGACGCTCGGCGCGGTCGTGCTCGTCGACACCCGGCGCCTGGAGGACTCCTGGTACGCGATCGACCGGCTGGAGCACCACGGCATGCCGTTCATCGTGGCGCGCAACAACTTCGGGGAGCAGGACCACGACCTCGAAGCGGTGCGCGACGCGCTGTCGCTGCCCGCGCACATCCCGCTGATCGACTGCGACGCGCGGGACCGGACGTCCAGCAAGAACGTGCTCATCGAACTCGTCAACCACCTCTACGCGCTGGCCACCGCGCCCGCAGGGGCGAGACCATGAGACCGGCCGACCCCGGTACCGCCGACCGGCCGGGCTGCCCCGTGCGGCACGACGGCACCGTCGCGCTGCACGGGCCGCAGTTCACCGAGGACCCGGCCGGGCTGTACCGGCGCATGCGCGCCGAGCACGGCCCGGTCGTGCCCATCGAACTGGAAGGCGGGGTGCCCGCCTGGTTCGTCGGCGACTACCGCGAGATCAACGAGGTGTGCGGCGATCCGCGGGTGTTCGCCCGCGCGCCGCACCGCTGGCGGCACTGGGACCGGGTCCCGGAGGGCTGGTCGCTGCTGCCGTACGTCGCCGCCCAGCCCTCCATGGGCTTCACCGAAGGCGACGAGTACCGCACCAGGGTCGAGATCTTCGCCGACGTGCTGGGCGGGTACGACCAGTTCGAGCTGCAGGCGCACTGCGAGCAGCACGCCGACCGGCTCATCGACGCCTTCGCCACCGGCGGCGAAGCCGAGCTGATCGCGCAGTACGCCGACGCGCTGCCGCTCTACGTGCTGGCCCAGGTGTGCGGGGTGGCGCCGGAGCAGACCGAGGGCCTGGTCCACGACATGACCGGCTCCATCGGCGGCGGGGACAGCACCGCCGCGCTGGACCGCATCGTGCGGCGGATGCACTCGATGGTCGCGGCCAAGCGGGAGAACCCCGGGCCCGACCTCACCAGCCGGATGCTGCGGCACCAGGACCGCGTCACCGACGAGCAGATCGCCTACGACATGCTGATCACGATGACCGCCGGGCACCTGACGGTGGCGCACTGGATCGGCAACACGATGCGGTTGATGCTCACCGACGAGCGGTTCGCGATCGGCCTCGCCGGGGGCAGGCGGTCGGTCGGGCAGGCGCTCAACGAAGTGCTCTGGGAGGAGACCCCCACCCAGAACTACATCGGGCGCTACGCCACCCAGGACGTCCAGCTCGGCGGCAGGCTCATCCGGGCCGGGGACATGCTGGTGCTGGGGCTGGCCGCGGGCAACACCGACCCGCGGATCCGGCCCGGCTCCTACGCCGACTCCGTCGGCAACAACGCGTTCCTGTCCTTCGGCATCGGGGACCGCGGCTGCCCCCACCCGGCACCGGAGGTCGCCGAGACGATCGCCCGCGCCGGCATCGAAGTGCTGCTGGACCGGCTGCCCGACATCCGGCTCGCGGTGCCGCCCGGTGAGCTCCGGTGGATCCCCTCGGTGTGGATGCGGGGACTCACCGCGCTGCCCGTGCGGTTCAGCCCGAGCTACGTCGTCGGCGCCTGAACCGGCGCGCCCGGTGGATCGGCCGACGTCCACCGGTCGCGGCAAGACCGAGGATGCCGTCACCCGTCGTCGGCAACGGCCGCTCGCCGCGCGAGCCGGGCCGACGTCACCTGACGACATCCGGTGATCCGACCTCGACCGGGCCGGACCAGGCCCGGTCGTGCACCGGAGATCAGGCCACTCCCTGTCCGAACGGAAACCCGGGAGCTTCATCCCCATGACCGACCCAGACATCTGGCCCACGACCGACCCGAGCCCGAGCGGCTGCCCGGTCGGCCGGGAGCCCATCGCCCTGCACGGACCCCGGTTCCAGCAGAACCCGTCGCAGCTGTACCGGCAGATGCGCAACGACTACGGGCCCGTCGCGCCGGTGCGCCTCGAAGGGGACGTGCCCGCCTGGCTCGTGCTCGGCTACCGCGAGATCCACCAGGTGGAGAACAACCCCGAGCTGTTCGCCCGCGACACCCGCCGCTGGAACGCCTGGGACAAGGTGCCGGAGAACTGGGGGCTGATGGCGTTCGTCGGCTACCAGCCCTCGCTGATGTTCACCGAAGGCGACGAGCACCGCCGCCGCACCGGCGCCATCGGCGAATGCCTCGAAGCCGTCGACCAGTTCGAGCTGCGCAACATCTGCGAGCAGATCGCCGACGAGCTCATCGACGGCTTCGCCGGCGGTGGCGAAGCGGACCTGATGGCGCAGTTCGCGCACCCGATGCCGCTGCGCGTGATGGCCCGCCTCTTCGGCCTCGGCGACGACGAGGCCGGGGCGCTCATGCAGGACCTCACCGACACCGTCGCCAGCGACGACGGCGTCGGCGCCTACCAGCGCATCCAGGACCGGATGCAGCGGCTCGTCAAGCGCAAGCAGGAGAATCCCGGCGCCGACCTGCCGTCCCGGCTGCTGGTGCACCCGGCGGGCATGACCGAGGAAGAGATCCTGCAGGACCTGCTGGTGGTGCTCACCGCCGCGCAGCAGCCCGTCGCGTACTGGATCGGCAACGCCATCCGGCTGATGCTCACCGACGAGCGGTTCGCGGTCACCCTCTCCGGGGGCAGGCGGTCGGTCGGGCAGGCGCTCAACGAAGTGCTCTGGGAGGACACGCCCACCCAGAACTTCATCGGCCGCTTCGCCTCCCGGGAGACCGAGCTCGGCGGCCAGCGCATCCACACCGGGGACATGCTGGTGCTCGGCTTCGCCGCCGCCAACACCGACCCGCAGGTGCGGCCGGACGCCTACTCCGACTCCATCGGCAACAACGCGCACATGTCCTTCGGACACGGCGAGCACGGCTGCCCGCACCCGGGGCCGGAGATCGGCGCGGTGATCTCGCGGATCGCCATCGAGGTGCTGCTGGACCGGCTGCCGGACGTGGTGCTGGCCGCCAACCCGGACGCGCTGGTGTGGCTGCCGTCGGTGTGGATGCGGGGGCTCCAGGCCCTGCCAGTCCAGTTCAGCCCCAGCGACACGGTCAGCGCCTGAGACCTCTTCCGCTCGTTCTGCGGAGTGAAGCAGGTGGCGGAACCTCAGCGGGATTCTCACTGCGGAATCCTTTTCCCAAGTGGCTCCGCCACGAGGGAAGAAACTGTCCTCGCGAGAATCCCGCTGAGAACCCGCGGGTGGTCCTGTTGCTCTGGTGGTCGGCGGTTCAGCGGCTTCGCCGCTGATGAGGACTAGGAACAGGCACGACGGTGTCCGGTTCGATGTGCCCGTCCGGCAGGTGAACGGCCCATCGGCCCGAGCGGTTCGGGTGGGTGGGCCGTTCGGCTGATCCGCGGGCCGGGCTCAGGCGGGCGTGAAGACGACGGGGACCGACTCGGGGCCGCGGGTGAACACGCCCTGCTCCGGCGGGTCGAAACCCGGGGCCAGCCGCGCGTCCGGCATCGCGTCCAGCAGGTCGTTGATGCCGATCTCGATCTCCGACTTCGCCAGCAGCGCCCCCACGCAGAAGTGCCTGCCCAGGGCGAAGGACAGGTGGTCGGCGGCGGCGGTGAACGCGGTGCGGGCGGGCAGGTCCTCGCGGAACACGTCGAAGCGCTCCGGGTTCGCGTAGTGCTCCTCGTCCCGGTTCGCCGCGCCGATCAAGCAGGTGAGCGTGCTGCCCTTCGGCACCACCCCGCCGCTGAGCTCCACGTCCTCCGCGGGCTGCCGCATGATCATGTGCACCGGCGGGGAGTAGCGCAGCGTCTCGGCGAACGCCTGCGGGACCAGCTCGCGGTTCTCCCGCACGGCCGCCAGCTGCTCCGGGTGCCGCAGCAGGTTCAGGAACATCGCGGCGATCGCCTTGTCCGTGGTCTCGCCGCCCGCGGCGAGCAGCAGGCTGCAGAACGCCTTGATGTCCTCGTCGCTCATCTTCGTGCCGTCGATCTCGGCGGTGCACAGCGTGGAGAGCAGGTCGTCGCCCAGGTTCTCCCGGCGTTCCTGGATCACCGGGATCATGTACTCGGCGAACTCCTCGCGGGTCCGCATGCCCGACTCGATCACGTCCGGGTCCTGGCTCAGGTTCCCCAGGAACGCGATGATCGACGTGTACCAGCCCTGGAAGCGGCCCCGGTCCTGCTCGGCCAGGCCCAGCATGTCGGCGATCACGTTGATCGGGAACTTCGTCGCGTAGTCCGCGACCAGGTCGACCCGGCCGGTGCCGCGGAACTCGTCGATCAGCGCGCGCGAGTTGCGCTGGATCACCGGCAGGAACTTCTCCTGCAGCTCGCTGCCCCGGAACGCCGGCGCTACCAGTGCGCGGCGCACCGCGTGCTCCCGGCCGTCCAGCTGCAGGATGGTGCGCCCGTGCACCGGTTCCAGCTGCCAGTCGTAGTTCTGAGTGGTGAACACCGGCTCGCGGAAGGCCCGCTTCACGTCCGCGTAGCGGGAGATGATGTAGCTCTGGGTCGGTTCGTGCCACAGCAGCGGGAAGTCATCTCGCAGCACCTGGTACGACGGGTTGGGGTCCCGGGCGAAATCCGGGGACAGGATGTCTGGAGCTTTTTCTGCCGCGGTCATGCTGCTCCCTCTGTGATGCATTGCAAACCCGATCAGGCTAGGCAGCAGAACCGGAACAGGTCCAGTAGATGATCTTGACTTGACCCGGAGAGCGCAACGCACTGGGCCGAAGGTGGGCGTCGATCCCGCTGCCTGCTGCGTTCGGTTGCCACCACCTGATCCGCCGAGCGCAACGCGAGTGCATCGATGCACACAACCGTTCGCCATCCCGGCCGCACCGCTGGTTCCGCGCCAGACGAGCGATCTGTTGCAACCAACGGCTGCAACGATGCTCATCGCCGCCGGCCGCGGCTGTGACGTGCATCGTCCGGCCCTCCTCCCCGCACCCCCGCGCGTGCGACCCTGGCGAACGCAAGACGTCGCAGAACGCCCAGGGACCCGCAGCACGGGCCTTGAGGAAGAAGGACGGTCGAAGATGACTGCTGCACCGCAGCCTGCCCAAGGCGAGACAGCCGCCCCGTACGGGAGCACCCCGGCCCGGCGCCGCGTCCGCATCCACCACCTGCAACAGCTCAAGGAGCGCGGCGAGAACTGGCCGATGCTCACCTCCTACGACATGTACACCGCGCGGATCTTCGACCAGGCCGGGATCCCCGTGCTCCTGGTCGGCGACTCGGCGGCCAACAACGTCTACGGCTACGAGTCCTCGCTACCGGTGACCGTCGACGAACTGCTGCCGCTGGTCCGCGCCGTCACCGGCGCCGCCGAACACGCCCTCGTCGTCGCCGACCTGCCGTTCGGCTCCTACCAGGCCTCGCCCGAGCAGGCGCTCGGCACCGCGGCCCGCTTCATGAAGGAAGGCCGCGCCCACGCCATCAAGCTCGAAGGCGGCAAGCGCTACGCGGCCCAGGTCGAGGCGCTCGTCTCCGCGGGCATCCCCGTCATGGGGCACATCGGCTTCACGCCGCAGAGCGAGCACGGCCTCGGCGGCTACCGGGTGCAGGGACGCGGCGACCAAGCCGCCGAACTGCTCGCCGATGCCCGCGCGCTGCAGGAGGCCGGCGCGTTCGCCGTCGTCCTCGAAATGGTGTCCGCCGACGCCGCCAAGCAGGTCACCGCCGAACTCGACATCCCCACCATCGGCATCGGCGCCGGGCCGGACACCGATGCGCAAGTGCTGGTGTGGACCGACATGGCCGGGATGAACACCGGGCGCACCGCGCGCTTCGTCAAGCGGTACGCCGACCTCGGCGGCACCCTCGCCGACGCGGCGAGCCGCTTCGCCGACGAGGTCCGCGGCGGGTCGTTCCCGGCGGCGGAGCACTCCTTCAACTGACCCCGCGGTGGGAGTGAACGGACCGTTCGTCCAGCTCTATCGGACGGACGGTCCGTTCACTCAATGCGCGCGGTGGGCCAGGACGTCCGCGTGGCACTGCTCCGGTGCGCACCAGCACCCCAGCGCGCGCCCGTTGAACTCGCCCTGCCGCAACCGCCGCAGCAGTTCCGGCTGCTCGTCGAGCCACTGCTCGTAGTGCTGCACCATCGCCGCCCGGTCCTGCTTCGCCTCCTTGACGAACGGGCTCGCGAAGTCCGAGGCGGGCCACGAGTGGCGCGGCCCGGAATGACCCACGTAGGTCAGCAGGCCCTCCCGTTCCAGCCACGGCAGCAGGTGCCGGTGCGGCCCGTTCTTGCGGACGTTGACCACGGTGGCGCGGCCGTCGAGCAGCTGGCTCGCGCGCTCCCGCTCGTCATCGGTCCACTTCGCCGCCTCCTGGGGCAGCTGGGCAGGCAGTTCCGACATCGCCGCTCACCCCCTGGCGCTCGGGTTTCCGCACGGCCGGCTGCTCACACGTCGGTGATGCGGATCCCGGCGTGCGCCTTGTAGCGCCGGTTGATCGCGATGAGGTTCGCGGTCAGCGCCTCCACCTGGTGGGCGTTGCGCAACCGGCCGCCGAAGAGACCGCGCACCCCGGGGATCACGTCGGCGAGACCGCGCACCACGTCGGTGGCCTCGCGGTCGTCGCCGAGCACCAGCACGTCGAGGTCGACGTGGTCCACCGACAGGTCCGCCAGCGTCACCGCCGAGACGTGGTGGAACGCGGCGGTCACCCGCGACTCCGGCAGCAGCGCGGCGGCCTGCTGGGCGGCGCTGCCCTCCGGCACGTCCAGCGCGAACGGCCCCTGCTTGTCGAAGCCGAGCGGGTTCACGCAGTCCACGACGATCTTGCCGGCGAGCGGTTCGCGCAGCGCCGCCAACGTGTCGGCGTGCGCGTCCCACGGCAGCGCGGCCAGCACGATGTCGGCCGCGGCCGCGCAGGCCGCGTTGTCCTCGCCGCTGACCTGCCCGCCGGAGATCTCGGCGATCTCGCGGGCCGCGTCCTGGGCTCGCTCGGCCTTGCGCGAGCCGATCACCACGCGCAGGCCCGCCGCGGCCCACCGGATCGCCAGCCCCCTGCCCTGCGCGCCGGTGCCTCCGAGCACACCGACGGTCATCTCGCGCACCTCAGCCACGACGGGCCTCCTCGTTGTCACCTTGCGACGCTGCCCTTCCACGATCCGCATCCGGCGGACCCGGCGCTAGACGGGCCCGCTGTGCTCATGCCCACTGAACGCGCCCACCCTCTCGAACCCGATCTCACCCGTTCGCACTACCCCCGGGAAGTGGATCTAGGTCCAGGTCGCGCTCCCCCGGCGGCTACCCGCGCGGTGCGGTCCGCACTCGGCGGGCGGAGCGCGGCCCCGATCAGGCGGTGGTGAAGGTGACCTCGCGGCGGTGCGGATCGGCCCGGGTGAGGCGGACCCGGATGCGCTGGCCCTCGGTGAGGTCGTCCCCCGCGCAACGCGCGATCACCGGCGGCTCGGCGATGAACACCTCACCGTCGCCGGAACCGGTCCGCAGCACCGTCGCCGGGAACACCGAGCCCACCTCGCCGGCCAGCGACCACGCCTGCGCCTGCGCGAGGCACGCCCGCTCCACCTGCGTCGCCACCCGGTCCGACGAGCCCATCGCGGACGGCAGCGCGGGCAGCGCCTCCCGCACCCACTCCGGTACCGGCGAACCCGAGCTCACCGCCAGGCACACCTCGGCGCCGTAGCGGTCCACCAGGCGCCGCAGCGGCGCCGTCACGTGCGCGTAGGCCGCGCCGATCCCCGCGTGCCGCGGCTTCGGCGGCGGACCCGAATCGAACGACGTGTAGCCGGCGCCGCGCAGCAGCCGCGTCGCCGCCACGTGCACCGCCAGCGCCTCCGGCCGCACCGGGTCCAGCCCGGCCAGCGCCTCCGCGGGCGGTAGGTCCTCCGGCCACTCCACGCCCAGCCGGGCCGCGGACCGGCGCAGCGCCGACACCGTCGGCGGCTCCGGGTCCGGCACCGTGCGCAGGATCCCGACCCCGGCGTCCAGCATCATCTCCGCCGCGCACATGCCGGTGAGCAGGGAGATCTCCGCGTTCCACTCCTCCACCACCAGCCGCGGCCGCAGCGCGACCCGCCAGCCGCCCGCGCCGTCCGACTCCACCTGCTGCTCCGGCAGGCCCAGTTCGATGGCACCGCGGCGCACCGCCTGCTCGCGGCGCAACCGGCCCACCACCGGCAGGAGTTCGATCGCCGGGTGCGCGACCCCGGCCCGCAGCGAGCGCTGCACCGCCTCGTAGTCCAGCTGCGCGGCGGAACGCACCCACGCCCGCCGCACCAGGACCGAGGTCGCCACCCCGTCGGAATCCAGGTCGATCGTCCACAGCACCGCCGGGCGCACCTGGTCCGGCAGCAGGCTCGCCGCGCCCTCCGACAACAGCGTCGGGTGCAGCGGCACGTTCCCGTCCGGCAGGTACAGCGTCTGGCCGCGGCGGCGCACCTCCGCGTCCAGCGCCCCGCCGGGACGGACGAAGGCGGCCACGTCGGCGATCGCGTACTGCACGCGGAACCCGGTGCCGCGGCGGGCCAGCAGCACCGCCTGGTCCAGGTCCTTCGCGCCCACCGGATCCACCGTGACCAGCGGGAGCTCGGTGGCGTCGACCCGGTCGGCCTCGAACACGGGTTGCGCGACGTTCTGCTCCACCTCGCCCAGCGCGGCGGTGGGGAACTCGGCGGGGAGCCCGAAGTCGGCGCGGACGGCGGCGAAATCGCACCCGTCGGCGGAGCGGCGCGGCCGCGGCGTGCGGCCGGCCCCGAGATCGGGGGCTGCGACGGCATCGGTACCACCCCGTGGTGCCCGCGCCGCCGTAGCCATCGGAGCTCAGTCCCCCTCGGACCAGCGGCGATCGGCTTCGTCGGCGGCCTCGGTGCGCTCCTTCGCCAGCTCCAGCGCGTGCTCGGCCGCGGCGCGATCCGCGTAGGGCCCCAGCCGGTCGGCGGCGCGGCATCCCGCGGCGGGCTCGACCTGCTGATGCTTCAGGCAGAAGTACCAACCATCCCGGGCCATGCGTCGAGCCTCGCACGCGGAACCGCTCCGTGTCACGCCTCCGGACGGCGCACCCGATCCGGTCACCACGCACCCGGCCCGGTCACCACGCGGGCGGCGGTGCCGCGCCCGGCCCGATCACCACCAGGGGCGGGCGGACCCGGTCACCACGCAGGAGGCGGCGGGGCGCCCGGTGCGGGCGGGGGACCCGGGTGGTGCCCGGCCGGATTCGTGCGCTGCGGTATCGGGTCCAGGCAGGACACCAGCACCTGCTGGCTCTCCGGGTTCTCGATGCGGCGGCCGTCGCGCATCCGGTACTCCAGCTCGCCGCTGTCGCCGACCTCCACGGTGCAGCCGACCTCGGCGAGCTGGTCGTCGTCGAGGTCCACCAGCCGCTCGTACCGGGACGGCACCACCCGGTACACCGGCCACTGCAGGTGCCCGAAGGCCTGGTGGAACTCGGCGAGCAGGTGGCGCATGTGCTGCTGCCAGGGCAGCGGCATCGATTCCGCCAGCGAGCGCGGCAGCACCGCGTACCCGGCGTCGACCCCGTGCCCGGCGCGGGAGAGGTAGTCGCCCAGCGGCGTGCTCGACGCCGGAGGTGCCGAACGCCTCGGAATGGGGTCTGGGGTGAACATGCTTCCTCCCGGAGTAGGACACACCGCGGGACTCGCACCGCTCGGCGGTGGTCGTCCCGCGCACGCGGCGGGGCGGGCCGCGGACCCGCGCGCCGCCAGGCCGGGCCGGCGAACGGCCCGAGACCAAGATTGCCACAGCGGACCGCCGCGATCAGCGGTCCGACGGCCCACCGGAGATCGTGTCGCAGCGCGATCCTCCCGTCACCGCGCGTGCCGGCCCGGATGCTCCCGGACCGGCTACACCGGCTGCCGCACCGGGGTCTCCCCCGGGCGTCCGCCGGGTCCGATCTCCGGGACGCCCGGCTGCTCGCCGCCCGGCGCGGGCTGCACGGTGGGCTGCGCGGCCGGGGCGGGCTCGTCCGCGGCGGGGCGCACCACCATCGGCAGCAGCTCGCCGCCGTCCCACAGCTCGGTGCGCTCCACCGACTCGCCGGGCTGCGGCGCGTGCAGCACCTCGTTGTCGCCGAGGTACAGCGCCACGTGGTGGATCGCCCCCGGCTCCCGGCCCGCACCCCAGAACACGAGGTCGCCGGGCTGGGCCTGGTTCAGCGGGACGTGCGCGCCGCCCTCGGCGTACTGCGACCGGGAGTACTTCGGGATGGTCACCCCGGACTCCTTCCAGGCCATCTGCGTCAACCCGGAGCAGTCGAACGAGTCCGGCCCCGCCGCGCCCCACACGTACGGCTTGCCGATCTGCTGGTCGGCGAAGCTGATGGCCTTCGTGGCCAGCACCCCGGCCGCGGGCAGGTTCTCGCAGCCGCTGAACCCGGACACGTTGCCCTCGACGCTGACCAGGTGCGCCGCCAGCGGCTCCCACTCGTGGTAGCGCAGCGGATAGGCGGAGCGCTCCACGCGCTGCGCGGCGGTGCCCGGCTGCAGCTGCTCCCAGCCGGGGATGTCCAGCAGCACGTCGTAGAACTTGTTGATCTGGTACTCGACGTTGGTGACCTGCGCGACGCTGCCCCAGCCCATCGACGGCCGCATCTGGAAGATGCCCAGCGAGTCCCGGTCGCCGTAGGTCAGGTTCGACAGGTTCGACTCGGTCTTGCCCGCCTGGATGGCGATCTGCCACGCCCGCGGCGGCAACTTCCGCTGCTGACCGATCTTGATGATCTCCTTGGCGATCAGCACCGACTCCTGGTCGAGGCTGCCCGCGTCCCGCTCCCCGCGGCCCGCGCCGTCCCCGGACGGGCCGAGGCCCGAGCTGCACTCCGACCAGCTCTGCCCGCCCTGCATGCCGGAGAGCACGACCACGAACGCGCCCAGCCCGACCAGTCCGGCGAAGCCGGACAACACCACGACCGCGACCAAGAGTTTCCGCATGTCAGCTCACCTTGTTGTAGCCGGAGACGCGCCATCCCTGCTCGGTTCTCATCACGTCGACCTCGATGTCCCCGGCGTCGGTGGGCAGCCGGGCCGCGATCGCATTGGCGGTGGAGCTCAGCGGGACCGCAGGCCCGGTGATCCGGGTGGACGGCACGTTCGCCGGGTCCACCGAGGTCATCACCGTGATGAACTCGTCGGTCGTGTAGGGCCGCAGCGACTCCACCCACTTCCCGGCGGGGGTGCCCGGCGGGTGGGTGGCCCACTTGGCGCCCCACGCCTCCACCACGTGCAACCCGGCCGGGTCGGCCGGTGCCGGCGCGGGCGGCGTGTTCGGCACCGAGATCGTCGGTGGCGCGGGAGTCGGGCTCGCCGGCGCCGGAACCGCCTGGTGCTGCTCGGTGCCGCCCGACGGGTCGCGGTAGTTCCGCGAGGGCGGTGGCTCCGGCAGCATGATCCCGATGGTGGTGGCCGCGGCCGCCAGCACGATCACCGCGGTCACCAGGTGCTTCGGCGAGCGCAGCGGCCAGCCCCACAACCTCCGGTAGACCGCGGCGCGTCCCCGATGCGTCCGGATCGGCATGGCCCGTTCCCCTTCACCCGGCCGGTCGGGTTCGCGCCCGCCCGGCCCGCTGCAGCTGTCGAATCACCGGTCGCGGCCGATCAGTCCCCATCGGCCACCTCCAAGCCCCGGGACGGCCGGTACACCACGTACACCGGCTTGCCCGCGACCACTTCCATGTCCGCGCGGCGCGGCGCGGTCGGCTCCGCCGGGGAGGGGATCGGGGAGCTGTCCGCGCGGGACGGCACCAGCACCGGCTCCTCCTCCCGCCGGTCCCACGAGGCGTCCGCGACGGGCGCGGTGTCCACGACGCGGCTCGGCCTGCCCTCCGGCAGCGCCGCCGCCGGGCCACCGGGTCGCCGGGACTCGGCGGGACCGGAGGCGGGCAGCGCGGGCGAACCCGCCCCGCCGCCGGTCGGCGAACCGCTGCCGGGCAGCGCCGCCCACGGGCCGCCCTGCCGGTCCAGGCGCTGCGCCGTCACCGACATCGTCTGGTGGTCGGCCTCCGGGCGGGTGTGGCGCCTGCCGCGCTGCCCGGCCGGGTCCGGCGGCGCCGCGTCCGGGTCGGATTCGCGCACCTGCTCCCAGAAGTCGCCGCTCGGATCGTCGGCGGACCTGCGGCCGCGGAACCGGCCGAGCACGCCGCGGGCCTGCGCCACCCCGCCGGAACCACCGATCGAGAGCTGCACCATCTGCCCCATCCGGCGGACCGGTTTCCCGACCATGATGAACACGATCGTCACCAGCCCGGCCAGCAGGATCTGCGTCAGCACCGGGAAACCGCGCAGCGGGTTGAAGATCCACGCCAGCACCCAGGTGTGCAGCCCGGCCATCGCCGCGATCACCAGCACGTTGAGCATCGCCGCCCCGCCCACGCGGCCCACCGCCCGCAGGATCTGGTGGTTGAGCAGCGCCACCAGGCCGATCAGCGGCCCGGCCAGGATCAGCACCCGCAGCAGCACCTGCGCCAGCAGGATCGCCGCCTTCGCCATCAGCTGGAACGAGGCGAACGCGAGGCTCTGCACCAGCGACAGCATCCCCGCGCCGACGCGGCTGCCGTCCTTGCCCTGGAAGTAGCCGTAGGCGCTGGTCGTGCTGAGCTGCCCGGCGACGTTGGTGAACGCCGTCTCCTTCGGCGTCGACGGCCCCGCGTCGGCCCCGGCCGCCACCTCCTGCTTCGTCCACGCCTGGGCGCGCAGCAGCTCGCGGCCGTACTGCTCGGCCTGCGGGGTGTCCGGCGAACCGAACTCGCCGCGCAGCCAGTTCCGGTAGACCACCTGGTGGTGCAGCACGGTCGGCAGCGTGTTCGCCTCGTCCACCCCGACCTGCTGGAGGAATCCGGCCTGGACCGCCGATGTCCCGGTGATCACCACCTCGTCCAGCGCGTGCGTGTAGATCATCGGGGTCAGGTAGGTGGCGGAGGCGAACCACAGCCCGGCCAGCGCCCACATGGTGCGCTTGCCGATCGAGGCCAGGTCGCCCTGCCAGATGTAGCGGAACAGCAGCACGGCCAGCACCAGCGCCGCCACCCCGAACCACGGGGTGAACACGCTGTCGTAGAGCGCGACCGTGCCGGTGGCGATCAGGTCGTCCAGCGGGCCCATCAGCTCGCCGTTGAGCAGCGCGTAGTGCAGCCCGTTGGTCGCGCCCACCAGGTTCTTCGAGACGTTGAACAGCTCGTTGCCCAGCCAGGTGTCGACCAGCGCGTTCGGGTTCATCACGCCCTGCGGCCCGCAGCCGAGCCCGTAGGTGTGCCACACCAGCCCGGCGTAGCCCACCTCGTCGTAGGCGGTGCCCGGCTGACCGGAACCCAGCGGCGCCGGGTCGATCGCGCCGACCATGCCGGAACCGGGGCGCTCCGGGCTCGGCGGCTCCGAGCAGTCCAGGCTCTGCGCCGAGGCCGGGGCCCCGATCAGCGCCTGGATGGCGACGAGCGCGCCCACCAGCAGCACCGCTGAGCGGCGGCCGCGGGCGCGCTGAGCCGGGAGCCGACGGGCGCGCCGGGGCAGCACTCGTTTCGCGGCCCGCACCACCGCCACGATCACCGCCGCCATGATCGTGGGCGCGACCAGCGCGCTCACCGCACTTCGTCTCCGCCTCGACCGGGCCGCTGCTGCGCGCGCTCGGTGCCGACGGTGCGCTCCTCGCCCGGTCCGATGCCGACGGATTCGAGCTCGAACTCGTCGAAGCCCTCGATGTCGTCGGCGTAGTCGTCCTCGGGCACGTGCGGTGGCGAGGGCAGCGGCGGGGTGTCGGAGTTCGCCGCGCCCTCCGCCCCCGGCAGCGCCCGCAGGTCCTGCTCGGACTCCGAGCTCGCCGGGGTGGTGTCCAGCGCCTCGCGCAGGTGCTCCAGGTGCGGTCCGCCGAAGTCGATCCGGATGCGCTCCACGCCGCCCGCACCGTCGCCGAAGATGAACTGCCGCGGCGCCCGGTCCCGCTCGGTGCTGCCGCGCGCCGGGCCGGGCTTGCGCCCGAGGGCGGACACGACCTGCTCGTAGCCGGCGCCCACCGGGACCTTCAGCAGCCGCAGCGCGTCCGACTGGGCCTGGTCGTCGTCGAGCCTGCCGACGAACACCGAGTCCAGCAGCGACACGAAGCCCTGGATGCGCAGGAAGTCCGCCGGGATCTGGCTGGACAGCAGCACCCGGACGTTCCACTTCCGGGAGTCGCGGGCGAACCGGTTCATCAGCACCCGGCCCGTCGGTACCTCGGACAGGAAGAACGCCTCGTCGATCCAGACGCCCTTGCGCTCGTTCTTCGGCCGCTCGTAGACGGAGCGCTGGGTCAGCCACGCGGCCAGGTTCAGCATCTCCACGCCGAGGGCTTCGGCGTCGGTCCAGTGCTCGCGACCGACACCGTCCTTCGGCAGCGTCAACCCGGCCATGGTGAGCACCGTCAGCCGGTCCTCGCGGGTCTCCGAGTACGGGTCGGCGTCGGCCTCGGGGATCAGCAGCGACATGCGCTCCCGGATCTCGTCGAGGAAGTCGGCGACGACCACCGCGTGCTCGTGGTGCTCGGAGGCGTCGCGGCGCAGCGCCTCGAACACCATCCCCGGGTGCGCGTCGGGACGTCCGCCGACGGCGCGCACCGCGCGCAGCAGCACGATCCGGGTCTGCGGCAGCCGCGCCACCTCGTAGGGCAGCAGGCCGGTGAGCACGTCCAGCACCAGCCGTCGCCGGGTCGCCGCCGACAGGGCGCGTTCGCGCCGCCAGCTGCGCTCCGGGTCGTCCTCGTCGACGAAGTGCTCCAGCTGCGGCTCCGCCACCACCCGGTACGGGTTGAGGATGCCGGGCTGGGCGTTGAGCAGGTTGATCGGCCGCGCGTAGGGCCGCAGCTCCGGCAGCTTGCACAGCTCCGCCAGCGGACCCGACGGGTCCAGCAGCGTCCAGTGCGCCCCGGCCCGCAGCGTCTTGTAGACGGTGCCGCCGCCGAGGAACGACTTGCCGCCACCGAGTCCGGCGACCATCGCGGTCAGGCCCGAGGCGTCCCGCACCTCCTGCGCCATCCACGGGTCCCAGGCCACCGGGCGCCGCGTCGCCGTGCAGGTCTCGCCGAGCAGGATGCCGCGGCGGTCGCCGACCTCCGCGGTCGCCTGCGGCACCGAGGAGGCCGCCCACACCACCGAGCCGCGCCGCATGTAGGCGCCGGAGGCCAGCTGCTCACCGGGGATGAACTCGCGGGCCATCGCGTACTGCGCCTCGGGGTGCTCGATGGCGACCTTCGGCTTGTACAGGTCCAGGATCTGCTGGGCGAGCCGCAGCGCGTCCCGCTCCGTCGGCCCGGACACCGCCAGCCGCCACCACGAGCGGACCCGGGTGGCGAGCGCGGTGAACCCGGTGCTCATCTCGTCGTCGATCTCCAGCACCCGGCCCGCCTGGCGGGCCAGCGAGGTCGGCGGCTCCAGGCCGTGCTCCTCGGTGTAGTGCCGGACCTGCGAGCGCACCTTGTTCATCTGGCGCTGCAGCTCGCCGCCCACGTCCTCCGGGCGGCGGACGTAGATCCGCGCGGACCACTCGACCGGTGCGGGCAGCCGGTCGGAGTGCTGGATCCACGGGTCGTCGATCTCCGGGATCTGCAGGCCGTGCGTCTGCCCCACCGTCAGCACCGCGACGTGCCGGGTGATGCCCGCGTTGGAACCGGTGCGGCCGCGCACGGTGGCGGTCGGCGAGTACGGCTCCTGGTACATGTCGGCGGCGTCGGTGAACGACGCCAGGTCCTCCGGCTCCCACTCGGCGCCCGGCACCGCGGGCAGGTTCCGCGGCGCGGGCAGGCCCAGCGAGCAGGACCGGTGCATCAGCCAGGAGATCTCCTCCGCGGTCACCGGCCGGCCGTCCAGACCGGCGGAACCGATCACCTGGTCCAGGTGCTCGATCTCGCTGTCCAGCGCGACCAGCTCGGCGTCCACCGCTTCCGGGAACACCCGGCGCAGCAGCGGGGCGGCGCGCTCCACGGCGCGGTCCACCACGTTCCGGGTCTGCACCTGGACGCCGAGGTAGACCTCCTTCTCCGCCATCGAGCGGCCCATCAGCTGCTGCTGCTCGCCGACCATGTAGTCGTCGAAGCTCAGCGCGCCGGGCACGTCCGGCAGGGCGCCGCGCGCGTTGTGCACGTGCGCCTCCGCCCACATCCGGATCGGGTAGGGCCGGCTGGTGACGCGCAGGTGCATCCACCGGCCCTGCAGCTCGGCGTACTGGCCCGCGATGGCGGCGATCAGGTCCTGGCGCTGCGAATCGGAGCGGAACGACCAGCGCTGCGGGGACAGCCGGTACCAGGCGAACACGTCCTGGCCGGTGCGCAGCAGGTGCCCGTCGATGGACCGGGCGGCGATGGACGGCGTGTAGCTCGGCAACGACTGCTCGTCGGGGAGCCTGCGGTCCTGCCGCTTCGCCTTGCCCCGCGCCCCGCCCCTGCCCTGCGGGGCGCGCTGGGGTGCGCCCGGCCCTGGGGCCTGGCGCTCACCGCCTCGACGGCGACCGAACACCGCGAACCTCCTTGCTACGCGCACGCCCGCCTGCGGACCGGGTCCGTTCCGCGGACTTCCTGGGGCGGCGGACCTGCCGGGTCGCGCCGCCGGTGGGCTGGGTCCCCTGCTGGACCCGGTTCGTCCGCCGGGTCTGCCGGGCGGGGGTGGGGCGGCCTCGCCGGGCGGACTTCTTGGCTCGTCCGGACTGCTTCTGCTTGGGCCGCGGCCGCTCGGCGCGCACCTTGAGCCGGGCGGCGCCCGCCGCACCACCGCTGCCGGTGGTGCGCTCCCGCGGCGCGGTGAGCTCACGCAACCACATCACCATCACGGCTCCCAGCGGCCGTTCGTGGGTGATCCGGGAACACACGATCCGCGTAACCAGGATCGTGAGGACGACCGCCCAACCGGTGGAGAAGAAGCCGAAGCCGATGTTCATCCGCCGTTCGATGGCCAGCACCAGCAGGAACACGACGGTCCCCACGCCCCAGGCCACGTAGCGCGCCCGCCACGGGAAGGTCGCCTTCGGCGGGCCGAGCCACACGGCGTCGACGCGGTACACCTCGTCATCGGTGCGGATCCGCACGGCTGATCACCCGTTGGTGCTGAACAGGCCGGCGATGAACGTGCCGATGTCCACGCCCGCACCGGTGACCGCGAACCCGATCAGCGCCAGCGCCACGAACACGCCCATCACGCGGCGCATGACGCCGGCGTTGTCGCCCTTGCCACCACCGAGCCACAGCAGCAGCAGCGCGACCGCCAGCAGCAGCAGTGGCAGCAGGTTGTTGAGGATCCAGCCGCGGATGCCTTCGGTCCCGAGACCAGTCTGCTGCGCCAACGGGTCGAGCGCGGCCAGCACGTGCACGTGCGCCAACGTTTCCAGCGACATGGCGGTCATCTTGTTACCCCTGGATGCGTGAAGGGTCGTCGGGCGGGTACGTCGGCCGACCGGATCTCCCCGGCGCGACGGTACGAGTAGAACATGTCATGGTCACCAGCAGTAGTGGTCGATCGAGCACCACAGATGACGTCGGCACACCGGCTCAGTCACCGAATGGGCCGATCGGGCTTGACTCGGATGGAGCAGTGCGCGCGGCGGAGCGGAAGGCGGGCACGCGCCGGATCGGGAACCACGAATCGTTCACCCTGTTGCGAGCCCCTTCCTCACGGACCGTGCACGAATCGGCCGGTCAGTGGAATTCGGCACACCTCGCCGCGGCGCACCGGAACCCGATCACCGGACATCGCGCGACGAGACCGTCGCCCGCCACCCGGACGTGATCTTGACTGCATCCAGCGTAGCGGCCGCACCGGTCACGGCCGCGATCAGGTCGCTGCACGGGCAGTGACCAGCGACCCGGTTCGGCGCCGTCGGAAATGACCGGATCCGCGCAGGCCGGGCCGCGTCGGGCGCGCACCCGCGATCGCTAGACTGGAGCCGGTGGATGAGTCGGCCGGGCGGCCGCGTCGCGGGAGACCGCGTCGAGGAAAGTCCGGACTCCACAGGGCAGGGTGGTTGCTAACGGCAACCCGGGGAGACCCGCGGGACAGTGCCACAGAGAACAGACCGCCCGACCGGTTCGCCGGACGGGCAAGGGTGAAACGGTGGTGTAAGAGACCACCAGCGCCCCGGGTGACCGGGGCGGCTAGGTAAACCCCACCCGGAGCAAGGCCAAGAGGACGCCACGGCGTCTGCGCAGGTGTTCGAGGGTTGCCCGCCCGAGCCTGCGGGTAGGCCGCTGGAGCCTGCCGGCGACGGCAGGCCGAGATGGATGGTCGCCGACCGGACGATCGCGAGATCGCCGGGAACAGGATCCGGCTTACAGGCCGACTCCTCCACCCCCTCTTCCCGTCCGGTGGAACCGGATTGACCGGATTCGCGGGCGTTGCTCTACTTCCCGGATGACCGGTGCCCGGCTGACCCGCTGCCGCTTCGTGGACTTCGCCCGCGTCGGCACCGCGCGCTGTTCCGCCTGCTGAACGATCGCCGCCACGCCCGTTCCGGCCGGATCCCGGCCGCACGCAGGAAGAACTCCCGATGCGCACCGTCGTCACCGTCGTCGCCAGCCCCCACCCCCGTTCGCGCGCGGCTGAACTGGACCGCGCCGCCGCCGACGCGCTGCGCGGCGCCGGGTTGCGGGTGCGGCGGCTGCCGCTGGAACTGCTGCCGGAATCGGCGCTGCTGGCCGGGCGCGCGGACGCCCCGGCGCTGCGCTGGTCGCGGCGGCTGCTGGAGCGCGCGGACGGGATCGCGCTGATCACCCCGACCTACGAGGTGTCCGGGAGTCCGCTGCTGCGGGCCTGGCTGGACGTGGTGCCGCCCGCGGGCGAGCGGCCGGTGCAGCCGGTGTGCCTCGGGTCCACGCAGGCCCAGTCGGGCGCGGCGGACTACGCGGTGCGGCGGCTGCTCACCGACCGCGGGGCGCGGCGGGTGACCCCGGCGTGCTTCCTGTTCGACAGGTGGCTCACCGCGGTCGACGACGGCTGGGAGTGGGACCAGCGCGCCACGGCTCGCCTCACCGGCGCCCTCACCGCCTTCGCCGACGACCTCGCGGGCGCTCCCGCCGCGGCCTGAGCCGGGGGGGGGGGGCGCCCGCGGGCGGGGCTCAGAGGTGCGAGATGTCGTTGACCAGGCGCACCGAGGCGTTGTCGTCGGGGTAGAACTCGACGATCGACAACGAGGCCAGGTCCAGGTGCAGCCGGTAGTACAGCGACGGTCCCACGTCGAGGCCGAGCCGCAGCATCGCCTTGATCGGGGTGACGTGGCTGACCACGACGACGGTGCGCCCGGCGTAGCGGTCGACGATCTCGTCGCGGACCGCGGTGACCCGCTCGAAGACCGCTTCGAGGCTCTCCCCGTCCGGCGGTTCCACCGTGGAGTCGCCGAGCCAGCTGCGGTGCAGCCGGGGGAACTCCGCGGCGGCCTCGGTGAAGGTGAGGCCCTCCCACCCGCCGAAGTCCGTTTCGAGCAGGCCGTCGTGGAAGGTGAGCTCGGAGCCGGTGGCGGCGGCGATCGCCTCGGCGGTCTGCCGGGTGCGGCCCAGCGGGGACGCGAGCACCGGGGCGCCGGGGACGCCGTCCATCTCGGCGAGCCGGGCGGCGGCGGCCCGGGCCTGCCGCTCCCCCAGTTCGGTCAGCGGCACGTCGCCGCGGCCGGAGTAGCGGCGGTCCACCGACATCGCGGTCTGCCCGTGCCGCACCAGCAGGATCTTGGTGGGCGAGCCGACGGCCCCGTTCCAGCCGGACGGCCGGGTGCGGTCCTGCGCGGCGGTACCGGACTCCGGAGCGGTGCCGGCGGGCGCGGCGGTACCGGTGGGCGCGGCGTCGGAGCCCCCGTCCGCGCGGTCGTCCATCGCCGCGTTGGCGAGCCGGTCCGCGTGCGCGTTCTCCGCCCGCGGGATCCAGTCGAAGGTGACGGAGGTGAACCCGGCGACGAGCTCCCGCGCCTCCTCGGCGAGGGCCCGCAGCGCCTCGTGCTTGATCTTCCACCGGCCGGAGAGCTGCTCCACGACCAGCTTCGAGTCCATCCGCACGGCGACGTCGTCGGCACCGAGCTCGGCGGCGGCGCGGAGCCCGGCGAGCAGCCCCTGGTACTCGGCGACGTTGTTGGTGGCGACGCCGAGCCACTTCGACCGCTCGGCGAGCACCGCTCCGGCGGCGTCGCGCACCACCGCTCCGCACCCGGCGGGCCCCGGATTGCCCCGGGAACCGCCGTCGGCTTCGACGACGACGCGCATCAGGAATCCTTGGTGCGCACCAGGATGGCGCCGCACTCCTCGCAGCGGACCACGTCGTCGGCGGCGGTGTCGCGCAGCTCGGCGAGCTTGGAGCGGTCGAGCTCGATGCGGCAGGCCCCGCAGCGGTTGCCCTGAAGCGGGCCGACGCCGACGCCCTTGGACTCGCGGATCCGGTCGTAGAGGGCCAGCAGCGGTTCCGGCAGCGTCCCGGCCACCGACTGGCGTTCGACGGTGCGCTTGGCCTCGGCGGTGTCCAGGTCGGTCATGGCCTCGTCGCGGCGGTGCTGCACGTCGGCGAGGCGCTGCTCGGCCTCCTCGACCCCGGCGCGGGCGCGGGCCACGTCGGATTCGAGCGCTTCGCGCTGCTCCATGACGTCGAGGAGCTCGTCCTCCAGGTTGCCCTGGCGGCGGGCGAGGGTCTGGAGCTCGTGCTGGAGGTCTTCGAGCTGCTTGGCGCTGCCGCCGGACTCCATCAGCTTGCGGTCGCGCTCTTCGCGCTTGCGCACCTGGTCGACTTCGCCTTCGAGCCGCTTCGCGTCGCGGTCGATGTCGCCGAACGAGGTCTGCGCGGCCACCAGCGAGTCCCGCTGGGCTTGCAGCTCGCGTTCGCGCTGGCCGATCTCCTCGAGTTCGGGCAGCGTGCGGCGGCGGTGGTTGACGCGGTTGAGCTCGGCGTCCACCTCCGCCAAGTCGAGCAACCTGCGCTGCACGGCGGGGTCGGCTTTCACGCGGGAGTCCTCCCAGAGTCGGGGGCCGTACCGGCGGCGTGAGCGGTCCACGGGTCGGTCCGGCGTGTGGAGACGAGAACCTCGACAGTATCCGGTAGCGCCGCGCCGACGACGTCGGCAGCCTGCTGGCACCACGGCCACTCGCTCGCCCAGTGCGCCACGTCCACCAGGGCGGGCACCTGAGCTCCCGGGAGGTCGCCGCGCGCGATGTGCTCCCCGGCGGGGTGATGCCGCAGGTCGGCGGTGACGTAGGCGTCGACGCCCGCGGCCTGCGCGGTGCCCAGCTGGGAGTCCCCGGCGCCACCGCACACGGCGACGGTGCGGATCTCCCGGTCGGGGTCGCCCGCGCCGCGCACGCCCCAGGCGGTGGTGGGCAGGTTCTCGGCGACGCGCTGCACGAAGCGGCCGAACGGTTCCGGCTCGGGCAGCGTCCCTATGCGGCCGAGCCCGGTGGCGGAGCCCTCGGCGTGCGGCGCGAGGGGCCCGGTGACGGTGAGGCCGATCGCCTCGGCCAGCGCGTCGGAGACGCCGACGGTGGCGGTGTCGGCGTTGGTGTGCGCGCAGTACAGCCCGATGCCGGCCCGGATCAGCCGGTGCACCAGCCGCCCCTTCGGGTCGTCGGCGGGGACGCCGTGCACGCCGCGCAGCAGCAGCGGGTGGTGCGAGACGAGCAGCTGCGCCCCGAAGTCCACCGCTTCGTCCACAGTGGACTCGACCGGGTCGACGCAGAACAGCACCCGCTGCACCACCGACTGCGGGTCCCCGCACACCAGCCCGACCGCGTCCCAGCTCTCGGCGAGCTCCGGCGGGTACGCGGCCTCCAGCGACTCCACGACGTCCTGAATCCGCACGGTCATCCGAATCGCACCCCTTGGTTCGGTCTTCGCACTATCCGAGAAGTTCGCGCAGCGCCCGGACCAGCACCGCGTTCCGCGCCGCATCGCGCACCGCCACCCGCAGGTGGTCCGGTCCCAGCCCGGGGAAGGTGTCGCCGCGGCGGACCGCGATGCCGCGCTCGCGCAGCGCGGCGCGCACCTTCTCGCCATTGTGGACTTCCAGCAGCAGGAACGGTCCGCGGGCCGGTCCGGCGACCGCGACGCCCGGCACCGCGGCCAGGTCGGCGGCGAACCGGTCCCGGACCTCGGCGATCTCCACCGCCGCCCGCTCGGCCTCCGCGACGGCCTGCGGGGCGCAGCAGGCGGTGATCGCCGCCAGCGCGAGGGTGCCCAGCGGCCAGTGCGGGCGCGGCGCGGCCAGCCGCGCCAGCAGCTCCGGTTCGCCCAGCGCGTACCCTGCGCGCAGGCCGGGCAGCGCCCAGGTCTTGGTGAGGCTGCGCACCACCAGCACGCCCGGGATCCGCTGCGCCGCGAGGGATTCCGGCTCGCCCGGCACCGCGTCGGAGAACGCCTCGTCGACCACGACCAGCCGCCCCGGGCGGGCCAGCCGCCGGATCGTCGCGGCCGGGTGCAGCACCGACGTGGGGTTCGTGGGATTGCCCAGCACCACCAGGTCCGCCTCGTCCGGCACCAGCGCCGGGTCCAGCCGGTGCTCGTCCAGCAGCACCCGCCGCACCGGCACGTCCGCGGCGCGCAGCGCGAACTCCGGCTCGGTGAACGACGGGTGCACCACCGCGGCCAGCGACGGGCGCAGCCCGGGCAGCAGCGCGAAGAGCTCCGCCGCCCCGGACAGCAGCAGCACCTCGGCCGGGTCCCGGCGGTGCCGCTCGGCGACGGCGGCGCGGGCCGCGAGGTCGTCGGCGGCCGACGGGTAGCGGCCCAGGTCGTCCAGCGCGGACGCCAAGTGCTCGCGCAGCCAGCGCGGCGGCCGTTCCAGCCGGACGTTCACCGCGAAGTCGAGCAATCCCGGTTCGGCGTCGACATCACCGTGGTGGCGCAGCAGCGCCCGCTCGTCCCCGCTCGTCATCGGAGGCAGTCTAACGACCGGCGGATGATCACCGGCGCCGATTCCCGGACCGGCAGCGGCGCCCCGTACGGTCGTTGGCCGGACATGTCGAGCCCGGTAGCCGCGCAAGGAGCCGCACGTGCACATCTCGTTCATCTGCACCGGGAACATCTGCCGATCGCCGATGGCGGCGGTGGTCTTCCGCGAACACGCCCGCCGCGCGGGCCTGGCGGAGGTCGAGGTCAGCAGCGCCGGAACCGGGCCGTGGCACGTCGGCGAGGGCGCCGACCCGCGGACGCTGAAGGTCCTCGCCGACCACGGCTACCCCACCGAGCACGTCGCCGCGCAGCTCGGCGACGAGCACTGGGACGCCGACCTGCTGCTGGCGATGGACGCCGGGCACCTGCGGGTGCTGCGGGACGCGCTGGACGACCCGGAGCGGGCCCGGCTGCTGCGCTCCTTCGACCCGGCCGCCGACGACGGCGCCGAAGTCCCCGACCCGTACTTCGGCGGCGACCGCGGCTTCGAGGACGTCCTCGCCATGATCGAAGCGGCGATGCCCGAGCTGCTCGACTGGACCCGCGAGAACATGTGAGCCGCCGGGTCGTCGGACCCGCGGTCGTCGCCGCTGCCGCCGGCGGCGGGACCGCCGACCGGGCACGCGACCCGAGTGCCGCCCGGCACGAGTTCGAGGACGAGGCAGGTCCCATGGGTGAGATCGAGGACGTGGTGCTGCGCTGCACCGGATCCGCGGCCGTGTCGGTGCGGGCGCTCGGCGGCGGGGACGCCGGGGACTCCCGGTCGGTGCGGCTCGCCGACGGCCGCGAGGTGTTCGTGAAGACCAACCCGGACGGGATGCCCGGGGCGGTCGCCGCCGAAGCCGCCTCGCTGGCGTGGCTCGCCGAACCCGAGGTGGTGCCGGTGCCCGCGGTGCTCGGCAGCACCGAGCGGCACCTGGTCACCGAGCACCTCGGCTCCGGACCGCCGTCGGCCGCCGCCGCCGAGGAGCTCGGCCGCGGCCTGGCCCGGCTGCACGCCACCGGCGCCTCCGCGCACGGCGCACCGCCGCCCGGCGGTCCCACCGACGCGTGGATCGGGCTCGCGCCGATGCGCAACGAGCCGTGCCCGGACTGGCCCGAGTTCTACGCCGACCAGCGGGTCCGCCCGTACCTGCGCCGCGCCGTCGACGCCGGACTGCTCGGCGGGGAGGCCGCCGCGCTCGTCGACCGGGTCTGCGAACGGCTGCCCGAGCTGGAGGGCGCCGACGAGCCGCCGTCGCGGCTGCACGGCGACCTGTGGGCGGGCAACGTGCACTGGGACGGGCGCGACGCCTGGCTGATCGACCCGGCGGGGCACGGCGGGCACCGGGAGACCGACCTGGCGATGCTGGCGCTGTTCGGCTGCCCCCACCTGGACCGGGTGCTGGCCGCCTACGAGGAGGTGCGGCCGCTGGCCGAGGGCTGGCGAGCTCGGGTGGGCGTCCACCAGCTGTTCCCGCTGCTGGTGCACGCGGTGCTCTTCGGCGGCGGCTACGCGCGGCAGGCCGTCGCCGCCGCCCGCGAAGCCCTGGGCTGAGGCCGCCGGCCCGCTCACCTGGGCCGGGATCGTGTGCTGCACCGCACTGCGCCGGGGGTGGAGGGGACCTCCCGGTCCGCGCCGCCTACCGTGGTGGGGTGCGCCTGAAGTTCCTGCTCCGGCCCGGCTGGATCGGACTGATCCTGCTGGTCGTGCTGTTCGCGACGTTGTGCTTCACGCTCCTCGCGCCCTGGCAGTTCGGCCGCGACGACGAGACCCAGGCGCGCAACGCGGCCATCACCCACTCGTTCACGGCGGACCCGCAACCGCTGGCCGAGGTGCTGCCCGGCGGCGCCGCCCCCGGACCGGACACCGAGTGGACCAAGATCACCGCCACCGGTTCGTACCTGCCGGAGGGCGAGACGCTGGCCTGGTTGCGGTCCGTGCAGGGCGAGCCCGCGATCGAGGTGCTCACCCCGTTCCGCACCACCACCGGCGAGACGCTCCTGGTCGACCGCGGCTTCCTGCGCCCGGTCGGCACCGACGCGCCCGACTACGACCCGGCGCCCGCCGGGCAGGTCACGATCACCGCGCGGGTCCGGATGGACGAGCGGGACCAGGAGCACCGGCCGGTCTTCGACCGCCAGGGGCACCGCTGGACCTACTCGGTGGACTCGCACGTCGTCGGGGCCGGCACCGGGATCGCGCTGCGGCCCGGCTACTTCGCGCTGGTGGAGGACCAGCCGGGCACGCTCGGCGCGCTGCCGCTGCCGCAGCTGTCCTCCGGGCCGTACTTCTCGTACGCGCTGCAGTGGATCTCGTTCGGCGTGATGGCGCTGGCGGCCATCGGGTACCTGATCTACGCGGAGCTGCGGCCGCCGGAGGACGCCGCCACGGGCGGGGCGCGGAAGCCGCGGAAGATGTCCGTCGCCGAGGCGGTCGCCGAGGACGAGCGCCGCGAACGCGAGCAGGCCGGCTCCGGCGAGTGATCAGCCGCGGCGCCGCACGCCGAGCGCGACCACCGCGACCGCGGCCAGCGCGCCGGTGACCGAGCCGATCACCCGGGACAGCTCCACGCTGCGCCGCACGTCGCCCGCGTCGGCGGTGCGGCCCTCCCCCATGATCGGCCGCTGCTCGGTGGTGTGGCCGTAGACGGTGCGCCCGCCGAGGCGGATCTGCAACGCGCCTGCGAACGCGGCCTCGATCTGCCCGGCGTTCGGGCTCGGGTGCGCGGAGGCGTCCCGCCGCCAGGTGCGCCAGGCACCGCCCGCGGAACCGCCGACCACGGGCGCGCACAGCGCGGTCAGCACGGCGGCCAGCCGCGCGGGCCCCAGGTTCAGCGCGTCGTCCAGGCGGGCCGAGGCCCAGCCGAACCGCAGGTAGTGCGGGCTGCGGTGCCCGACCATCGCGTCCAGGGTGTTCGCCGCCCGGTAGCCGAGCAGGCCGGGGACGCCGAAGACCGCGCCCCACACCAGCGGGGCGACCACGGCATCGGAGGTGTTCTCCGCGAGCGATTCGACGGTGGCCCGGGCGAGCCCCTGCTCGTCGAGGTGCGCCGCTTCCCGCCCGCACAGGTGCGCGAGGCGCCCGCGCGCGCCGTCCAGGTCGCCCGCGTCGAGCAGCCTGCCCATCGCGGTGCCCTCGTCGGCCAGCGAGGCACCGCCGAGCACCGCCCAGGTCGCCAACGCCGTCACCGCGGCCTCCGCGGCCGGGCCACCGCGGCGCGCGGCGCGGTCGGCGAGCACGCCCAGCGCGGCGGTCCCGCCGACGAGCAGCCCGCTGTAGAGCACCCCCGCGGCGCGTTCGTCGCGGTGCAGCACCCGCTCCGCGGTCTGGGCGAGGCGACCGAAGCCGGCGACGGGATGCCCCCGCCGTGGGTCACCGAGTGCAGCGTCCGCCGCGACTCCGAGTAGCAATCCGACCGCTCGTCCCGCTCTCACCGCCGAGTCTCCCCCTTCGTTCGCCCGTCCGGGCAGCACAGAACGCTACCGCTGTCCCGGACCACCGCGGCGGGCGGCACGCACGCAGGGTGAGCGTTCGGCCGGGCTGTCGACCGGGAGCACCGGCACCACGGGTTATCGTGGCCGACCGTGACGGCCCCGGATCACGAAGCTGACGTGCTGCGCGCGGGGGTGGCGGGCACCGAAGCCGACTCCGCCGCCCCCGCGCAGGCACCGGACGACGTTCGGGCGGACCAGCAGCGGTTGCGGCTGTTCGCCTACCTGAGCGCGCGCGAGCACCGCACCTACCTGGCGATCATGCGGTTGTTCACCTCGACGCTGCTCGCCGACCTGTCGATCGGCGAGGTGACCGCCGCGCTGGCCGCCGCCGAGCGCGAAGGCCGCATCGACCCCGGCGAGTCCGATGTGGACACCGTGGTGGAGCGGCTCAAGCAGCTGCGCAGCTGGGGGAACCTGGTGCTGGGCCGCCGGGAGACGATCGCGGCCAGCATCGCCGAGTTCCAGCACGGCAGCGTCCGCTACCAGGTCAGCAAGCTCGCCGTCCGGGTACAGCGGGACATCGACGCCCTGCTGCGGGTCCCCGAGGGCGCCCGCGAGGTGTCCCGGGAACTGCTGCCCGCCATCGAGCGCGGCCTCGGCGAGATCGGGTCGGCGCTGTCCGCCGCGCTCACCGCCGAGCACCGCGAACCGGGCTCGAAGCGCGCCCGGCAGACCAGGGAACGGCTCGCCGAGCACGTCACCACCGTGTTCCTGCAGCACGCCGAGCTCGCCGCCACCGTCCGCGACTTCTACGCCTACCTCGGCGAGATCGTCACCCGCCACCACCTGGCGCCGGACGAGATCTCCGGGTTCCGGAACCTGCTGGTCGAGTACATCCAGATGGTCGTGGAGGACGTGCTGCGGCACACCGAGACGATCGCGGGCTCGCTGGCCGGGCTGGCCGGGGCTCGCGGCGAGCTGCTGCGGCTGCTGGGCCCGGCCGACCAGCTGGGCACCGACGTGGAGCGGGCGCGCGGCCGGACCTCGGCGGACTGGCAGGAGCTCACCGACTGGTTCGTGGACGCGCCCGGCCGCCCCAGCCAGGTCGCGGCGCTGCGCGAGGCGACGGCGCGCGCCATCGGTTCGCTGCTGGCGAGCGTGAAACGCGCGACCTCCGGTGGCGGGCTGCTGCCGGGCCGCCGCGGGGAGCTGCTGAAGCTGGCCCGCTGGTTCGACGAGGCCGAACCGCACGAGGCGCACCGGCTGTACGCGGCGGCGTTCGGGCTGCACTCGGCGCGGCACCTGCTGCCCGCCCCGGACTACGACAGCGACAACCACGACGTGCCGTGGCGGGACGGCCCGGTGCAGGACGTGGTGGTGAGCGTGCGCAGCCGCGGTGATCGCGGGGCGCGCGGCCGCACCTCGCGGGTGCTGGACGACCCGATGACCGAGGAGACGCTGCTCGCGGAGGCCCGCGAGGAGGACGCGCGGCGCGGCCGGGCCGTCGCCGAACTCGCCGCGGCAGGCGGGTCGCTCGCCGAGACGCGGCTGTCCGGGGAGGCGCTGGACGTGCTGTGCGAGCTGCTGACGCTGGCGATGGCGCAGCGCGACAGCGCCGACGACCCGGGCACCGCCCTCGACCCGGTGCACCGGCTGCGGGTCACGGTGCGGCCCGAACCGGGCACGCACACCCGCATCCGCAGCAGCGCGGGCGCGCTGACCCTCAACGACGCCGTGCTCGACGTGCGCGGCGACGGCGCGATCCCGGCGGAGGCGACCCGATGACGGCGGCGACGAGGACCTTCGACGAGCTGTCGTCCATTGACGCCTCGAACGTGGTGCGCTGCGCCCGGGCGCTGCTGCGCCGCCCGCTGCTGCGGGAGGGCACCCCGGACGGCGACCTGCTGCCGATGATCTACCGGCAGCGGGCGGCGCTGCACGAGGTGTTCTCGGCGCTGCTGGGCTACCGGCTGGTGGTGGAGCGCCGGTTCGCGCGGCTCTACAAGTCCGGGCCGGGCGCGGACGCCACCCGCGGCGAACCCTCGCTGACGCCGCGCGGCTACGCCTACCTGGCGCTGACGCTGGCCACGCTCACCGGCATCGGGCGGCAGGTGCTGCTGTCCCGGCTGGTCACCGACGTGCGGGCCGCCGCGGTGGAGGCGGGCGTGCCGGTCGTGGACGACCCGGCGGACCGGCGGGCGCTGACCGCGGCGCTGCGGCACCTGGTGGCGCTCGGCGTGATCAGCGAGACCGAGGGCACCGTGACCGCGACCGACTCCACGGCCGAAGCGCTGATCACCATCGACACCGACCTGCTGGGCCAGCTGCCCGCGGGCCCGATCGGGGCCGCGGACGGCCCGGCCGAGCTGGTGGCGGCCGCGGCGCAGGCCGGGCCGCGCAGCGTCGAGCACGTGGTGCGGCGGCGGCTGGTGGAGGACCCGGTGGTGCTCTACGCCGACCTGCCCGCCGAGCAGCGCGACTGGCTGCTGAAGAACTTCGGCGTGGAATCCCGGCTGCTGGAGCGGTTCTTCGGCCTGGTCACCGAGGTCCGCTCCGAGGGCGTCGTGGTCAGCGACCCCGAGGACTACCTGACCGACACCCCGTTCCCCGGCACCGGCACGGTCGCCCGGGTGGCGCTGCTGGCGCTGCCGCGGCTGCTGGAGCTCGGCGAACCCCGCGAGTCCGACGGCAGGCACCCGGTGACCCGGGACCAGCTCGCCGAGGTGTGCGCGGACCTGGTCGAGTCCTACCCGGCCGCGTGGTCCCGCCAGGCCACCGAAGAACCGGCGGAGCTGGTCCGCTCGGTCGCCGACCTGCTGCGCCGCCTCGGCGTGCTGCGCGGCGAGGCCGCCGACGGCACCGCCACCACCGGGGAGGATCATGGCGAGCTCACCTGGTGGCTGAGCCCGGCCGCGCACCGGTGGCTGCCGGAGCCCGACGCGACGCCCGCGCCCGGCCGGGAACCGGAACCCCCGCCGGCCCCGGAACCGCCGGGCCTGTCCCTGTTCGACGACCTGGAAGAGGACGGTGCACGGTGAGCCCCGACGACGCGACCGCAGCGGTGGACGCCACCGCCCCCCGCCCGGGCGACGCGACGCTCTCCGCGGGTCCGGTGCACCGCTGGCGGCTGCACCGCGGCGGCATCGTGAACATCTGGCAGTACGCCGAGCACACCTTCGACCTCTCCGGCGGGCGCGCGATCTTCCAGGGCACCAACGGTTCCGGGAAGTCCCGGACGCTGGAGCTGCTGCTGCCGCTGTGCCTGGACGGGGACCTGCGGCAGCTGGGTTCGAAGGGCTTCGACACGGTCAGCATCCGGCGCCTCATGCTGGACGAGTACCCGGGCGGGCCGAACCGGATCGGCTACGCGTGGGTGGAGCTGCGCCGCGAATCCCCCGACGGCGGCGAGGAGTTCCTGACCTGCGGCGTCGGGGTGAAGGCCTCGAAGACCTCGCAGGCGGTCAGCGACTCGTGGCGGTTCGTCACCTCGCGGCGGGTGGGGATCAACCTGCACCTGGTGGGCCCGGAGCGGGTGCCGCTGGGTCCCGCGCAGTTGCGGGACCTGCTGGGCGCGGACTGCGTGCTCGACGACCAAGGCTTCCGCGCGAAGGTCGCCGCGCAGGTCTACGGGGTGCCCGCGGCGCGCTACGGCGACCTGCTGCACCTGCAGCGCACGCTGCGGAACCCGGACGTGGGGCTGAAGGTGCTGGAAGGGCAGCTGGAGCAGATCCTCTCCGACGCGCTGCCGCCGCTGGAACCGGCGCTGATCGAGCGGCTGGCGAGCTCGTTCGACGACCTGGAGTCGATCCGGGAGAACATCGTCCGGCTCACCGGCGCTGACAAGGCGCTCGGCGCGTTCCTGTCCACCTACTCGGGTTATGCGCTGGGGGCGCTGCGGGAGCGGGCCGAGTCGATGCGCTCGGCGCAGGACCGGCTGGCGGTGCTGCGCAAGGAGCTCGCGAAGCTGGACCGCCAGGTCACCGCGCACCGCGAGGAGCGGGACACCGCGCAGCGCACCGTCGCCGAGCTGGAGCAGCGCGAGGGCACGCTGGAGTCGAGCATCGAGGCGCTGCGCTCGCACCCGGCGTACGCGGAGCTGCAGAACCTGCGGGACCGCGAACGCGTCGTGGAGGGCGCGCGGTCGGCGGCGGTCGCGGCGCTGGAGACCGCGGCCCGGCACCGCGCGCAGGAGGAGCGGTCGGCGGAGTCGGTGCTGGGCACGCTGCGCAGGCTGGTGGGCGACGCGGAATCCGCGGAGCAGGCGGCGCAGCGCGCGAACCGGCAGCTGGCCGCGGCCGGTCTGGACGGGAACCTGGTGCCGCGCCCGCCGGAGGTGCCGAAGGCGGAACCGATCAGCGTGCCGGAACGGGTGCGGGCCGCGCCGGAACCGGACGCGGAGCCGCTGGAAGTGGACCGGCGCAGCGCACCCGAGGTGGACACCGACGACCTGGCGCGCCGGTTCCGCACCGTCGCCGACCGGTCCGCGAAGGCGAGCGCGGAGGCGCAGCGCCGCGGGGCGTGGACGTTGACCTTGCACCAGCAGGCGGTGGAGCTGGACCGGCAACGCGAGCAGGTCGGCAAGCTGCAGCAGCAGGCTCGGCAGGCGCAGCTGATCGCCACCGAGTCCGTCGGCAGGCGCAACCAGGCGCAGCAGCGGCTGCAGGAGGCGGCGGCGGACTGGCGGAACCGGGCGCAGCGCTGGGGATCCGAGCATCCGGAGTCCATCGTGGACGATCCGGTGCCGGAGCCGCCCGCGCAGGAACGGCTGCTGGCGGACCGGTCCGCGGCGCGCGCCGCGCAGGAACGCGCGCGGCAGTGGGCGCGGCCGCGGCTGCAGGAGGCGCGGCAGCGGATCTCCGCGGTGGAGCGGGAACTCGGCGAGGTGCGCGCCCAGGTCCGCACCGGGGAGCAGGAGCTCGCCGAACTGCGCTCCGGGGTCGAGCGCACCCCGGCCCGCCCGGACTGGGCGGCCGCGGAGCGCGCCGAGCAGGACGGGCGCGCGTTCTACCGGCTGGTGGACTTCCAGCCGTCCCTCGACGACGCGCAGCGCGCCGGGCTGGAGGCCGCGCTGCAGGCGTCCGGCCTGCTCAACGCGTGGGTGTCCGCGCGGGGCACCGTCGCCGGTTTCGAGGACGTGCTGGCGGTGCCGGGTGAGCCGGGTTCGGCCGGGACGCTGGCGGAGCTGCTGGTGCCCGCGCCGGAGCCGGGTTGCCCGGTGCCCGCGGAGCAGGTCGCCGCACTGCTCGCCTCCGTGTCCACAGTGGACGCGGCGGGGCTGTCGGTGGACACCTCGGGCCGCTGGCGCGCCGGGGTGCTCTCGGGTGCGTGGCACAAGGAATCCGCCGAGTACGTCGGCGCGGGGGCCCGCGAGCGGTCCCGGGCCCGGCGCATCGCCGAACTGGAGGAGCAGCTGGCCGCGCTGCGCGAGCAGATCGGTGACGTGGAGAAGCGGCACCGCGAGGCCACCGAGCACGGCGACGCGCTCGAACGCCACCTCGAATCCTTCCCCGACGACGCCGACCTGGTGACCGCGCACGCCCAGGTCGCCACCGCCACCGACGCCGCCGAGGACGCCGACCGGCACGCCAAGCAGGCCCGCGGCGAACTCGACGAGACCGACCAGCGCTGGCAGGCGACCCGCGCCGAACTGGTGCGCGCCGCGGGCGAAGCGGACCTGCCGCCGGAGACGCAGGCGCTGGAGCAGGCCAACCGGGCCGCGACCGAGGCCCGCACTGCCATCGACGCGCTGCACGAGGTGCTCGAATCGCGCTGCCTGGCGACGCTGGCGGACCTGCGCGACATCGCGCTGCACCACGACGCCGCGGTCGCCGACCGGATGGAAGCCGAATCGCAGGCCGAGCAGCGCTGCGCCGAGCACACCGAGCAGGCCGCCGGGCTCACCGAGCTCAACGACGCCGTCGGCGGGCAGGCGCAGGAGATCTCCGGGAAGGTCGGCGAGCTGGAGCGGGAACGCGCCCGGCTGCGCGAGGACCTGCCCGCCGCGCGGGAGCGGATCAGCACCGCCCGCGAGCAGGTGGTGCGGCTGGAGACCCAGCAGGAGACCAAGCACGCCCAGCTCGCCGGCCGCGAAGCCGACGCCGAGGCCGCGTCCACCGCGTTCACCGCCGCGCTGCGGGTGCCGGGCGCGTGGGCCGCGGCCGAGGTGGTGCCCGCCGAGGACGACGCGGACCGGAACGCGGAACCGCCCGCCGACCCGGCGGAGGCCGCCGAGCTGCTCGCCGCGGCCGGCGACCGCAAGACCGCGGGCGAAACGGCCGTGCTCAACCGGTTCCAGGCGTTGCAGCAGTCGCTCAGCGGCGGCTACGACATCACCGCGGGCGACCAGCAGGGCCTGCTCACCGTCACCGTCACCGGCGAGGAGGGGCCGCAGCCGGTCGCGGACGCCGCCCGCCGCGTCGCCGAACGCCTCGCCGAGCAGCGCGGGTTCCTCAACGAGCGCTACCGGTCGATCTTCGCCGACTACCTGATCCGCGACCTCGCCGAACGCCTGCGCGGCCAGGTGACGGTGGCCGAGGACCTGTGCAAGCGGATGAACGAGGTCCTCGACGGCGCCCGCTCCAGCCAGGGCGTGCACGTCCAGCTGGAGTGGGAACCGGCGCCGTCGCTGGGCGACGACATCAAGCAGGCCGTCGACCTGGTGCGCACCCCGTTCGCCGACCGCAGCGACGACCAGGACTCGTTGCTGCGCAAGGTGTTCACCGACCTCATCGAGGCCGAGCGGGACAGCGCCTCCGGCGGCTACGCGGAGATCCTGTCCCGGGCGCTGGACTACCGCTCCTGGTTCGCGTTCACCGTGCGCGTCCGCGACACCGGCCCCGAGGGCAAGCCGCGGGTGCGCCGGTTGCGGCAGCTGTCCTCCGGCGAGACGCGGCTGATCTCCTACGTGACGCTGTTCGCCGCGGCCGCCGCGTTCTACGACGCGGTGAGCGTGTCCTCCGGCGGGCGCGGGCCGCTGCGGCTGGTGCTGCTGGACGAGGCGTTCGAGCGGCTGGACGATCCGACGATCGCGCGGATGCTGGGGCTGCTGGTGGACCTGGACATGGACTGGCTGATCACCTGGCCCAGCGGGTGGGGCGTGTCGCCGAAGATCCCGAAGATGCACATCTACGACGTGCTGCGGCCGCGCAGCGGGCACGGCATCGCCTGCACCCACACGACGTGGGACGGTCGGGACATGGAGCGCACTGATGGCTGAGGTGTCCGCGCGGGTCCGCGAGCAGGTCCGCGCCGCGTGGGGCGGTGCGGTGCTGCGCGAGTTCTGGGCGCAGGCCCGGGAAGCGCTGGAATCGGCGAAGCGGCCGGACCGGTTCTCCGTCGCGCTGCCCGACGAGACGACCCGCGCCGCGGTCAGCGAGATCTACGGCCGGGAGCTGTACCTCGGGCACTCCCGGATCATGGTGGCGAAGCTGGACCAGGTGCTGCGCGCCGACGGCCGGTTCGGGCTCGGGCTGGCGCAGGTGCTGGAGGTGCTGCACGGCGAGCCCGTCGCCACCGCCGGTTCCGGTGCGCCGGCACCGGAATCCGCCGCGATCGCGCAGGCGCGCGCGGCCCTCGCCGCGCACGGCCTGGACCGCTCGCCGTGGGCGGAGGCGTGGGCGCGCTGGCTGCACCAGTACGGCCGCGTCGCCGAGGCCGAGCTGCCGCGGCTCACCGACCGGGCCGGGTCGGTGCTGGCCGCGCTCGCCCTGGACCCGGGCGCGGCCCCGGCGGTGTGGGTGTCCCGCGCCGACCTCGCCACGCCGGACGAGCCGACCGAGCTCGACGACGGCGGCGCGCTGAGCCGCATCGTGCTGCGCGCCGCCGCGCTCGCCCACCACGTGGACCCGCCCGCCGGCGAACGGGAGCGCCGGTCGTTGTGGGAGCGCTGCGGGGTGACCGTGGACGACGTGGCGGGCACGGTGCTGAGCTGGGCGCTGCCGCTGCGCGGCGCGGACGCCTGGTCCCGGTCGATCACCGGCCGCACCGAGCTGGGCCTGCCCACGCACCTCACCCACCGCGACCTGGCGGCCGCCCCGGAACGGCTCGTCGAACCCGGCGCGGTGGTGGCGGTGTGCGAGCGACCGCGGCTCGTGGAGGCGTCGGTGCGGGCGGGGATCCGGCATCCGCTGGTGTGCGTGTCGGGCACCCCGTCGACGGTGGCGCTGGCGCTGCTGGACCGGCTGCGGGCGGACGGCGCGCTGCTGCGCCACCACGGGGACTTCGACTGGCCAGGCATCGCGGTCGCCCGCTCGCTGTGGTCGGAGCGCCAGGTGGGGTTGTGGCGCATGTCGGCGGCCGACTACCGGGCCGCGGTGGACCGGGCCGCGCGGGAGCGGCTGGACCTGCCGAACCTCGTCGGCACCCCGGTCGAGACGCCGTGGGACCCGGAGCTGGCGGAGCTCATGTCCACCGCGTCCCGCGCGGTGGAGGAGGAGACGTTCCTGTCCACCCTCCTGGACGACCTCCGCACCGGGACGCTCCCCTGATCGGCCTGTCCCGTCCCACCGCGGGGCGGGCGAGCCGCTGAGGTTCCGCCACCCGGTGCGGCGCGGCGGAAGTGGGGGCGGGGCAATGCCCGCGCCCGAGCCACGGGAGCGGACGCCGGCGATCAGGTGGGTTCGATCAGCGTGCGGTGGTGGGTGACGACCTTCCGGAACGCGCGGACGTAGCCCTCCGCCAAGGCCGGGTCGTCGTGCGGGACGGTGACGGTGAGGGTGTTGCGGTGCCTGCGCTCGGCCCGCGGGTACTGCCCGGCGCGGTAGCGCGGCCACCCCTCCGGCAGGTTCGGGAACATCCGGTTCGGCGCGTCGAACAGCGGGTGCTCGTTCAGCGGCCGCGGCGCCCGCGGGTGGTCCACCTCCAGGCAGCCCTCGGCGCGCAGCGCGGCGACGAGCGCGTCCACCGGCAGCCCGCCCAGTTCCTCCGGCCGGTGGACCAGCGCCAGCGCGTACCAGGCGGGCGCCACCCGCGCCGGCACCTCCGGCACACCGATGCCGGGCAACCCGCGCAGCTCCGCGATCATGTGCGCGGCCAGCTGCCGCCGCCCGCCGAGCCTGCGGTCCAGCTCGTCGAGCTGGCCCAGCGCGAGCGCCGCCGCCAGCGGGTGGATCCGCTGCGCCAGCCCGGTCCCGGTGACGACGTAGCGGCGCAGCGGGTGGTCGATGGGGATCTCGCCGCGGCACCTGGCGCCGTCCTGGCCGTGCAGCAGCACCCGGTGGTGCAGGTCGTCGACGTCGGTGAGCACGAACCCGCCCTCCCCCGCCGACAGCGGCTTCGACCCGCCCATGCTGAACGCCGCCACGTCCCCGAAGGTGCCGACGCGCCGCCCGCCGACCGCGGCACCGTGCGCGTGCGAGCCGTCCTCCACCAGCCGCAGCCCGCGCCGCTCGGCGATCTCCGCGAGCGCCTCGATCCGGGCGGGCACGCCCCACAGGTGGGTGGCCACGATCGCCTTGGTGAACGGCGTGATCGCCGCTTCCACCTGCAGCGGATCGATGTTGCCCAGCTCGTCGCAGTCGACCAGGACCGGTTTGACCCGCAGGTGGAACAGCGGCGTCGCGGTGGGGTGCGCGGTGTAGGCGGGCACGATCACCTCGTCGCCCTCGGCCAGCCCCAGCGCCGAGTACGCGGCGTGCAGCGCGGCCGTCCCGGACGAGGTGGCGACCGCGTGCCGCACGCCGAAGAACTCGGCCAGCTTCCCCTCCAGTTCGGCGATGATCCCGGTGCGGCCGGGCAGCGACACCGCGCTGTAGAGCTGCGCGGTGACCGCGACCGCGGTGTTGATGTCCACCGGCGGCCAGGAGATCTGCGGGCCTGCGGTCCGCACCACGGGGGGACCGCCGTGGATCGCCAAGGGGCTGCTCACATGATCAGATCCTTCGGGTCCGCGCCGCGGGAACGGGGCCGGAAGGCGCGAAATAGTTGTGCGTGCGAAGACTTCTGGGGACATTTTTCGCTCAGCTACCCGCCATCTGTGTGAAACGTGCCGTCGCCGTCGGAGAACCTCGACTCAAGGGGATCGCACGCCCCGGGAGTGTGCGTAGGCTGAGCGCTCGCTCACGGTGAGCTCACGCACACGCACGCCGGACACGATGGGGATGGTGACCATGACCGGCCAGGCGAAAGCGGACCTGGACGCCGCAGCCGAACAAGACGCGTTCGTCGCCGAATTCCGGCGCTGGCGCGACGTTCGCGGCCTCTCCAGATCCGCGCTGGCCCGGGAGATGGGCTACAGCCGGTCGTACGTGTCGAAGGTCGAGAGCGGCGGGGAGCACGCCTCCCGCGAGTTCGCGCAGGCCGCCGACGGCGCGTTGAACGCAGGCGGCTCGCTGCGGCGCGCCTGGCGGGAGCAGAACGCGGTTCCCGCTCCGCGCAAGCCCAGCCCGCCCCAGCACGCCGCCCCGGCCATCGAACCCGCGGGCGGGCTGGTGGTCGAGCACGATCACGCGGAACTGTTCTACGTCAACGGTTCCTACCGCGCCACCATGCGGCGACATCTGGTCAACAACGGCACCGAGCCGATCACCCGCTACCTGATCCGCGTCTCGGTGGACCGGTTCCCCGGCGACCCCGAACGCTCCAACCGGCTGTACCGGGACAATCCGCTGACGTGGGAGGAGATCGACCTCCAGGCCTGGCACGGGGAGAAGCGCCAGGAACCGATGCGCTGGAGCGTGCAGCACGACCGGGACGCGTTCAAGGAGGTGTGGCTGCTCTTCGCGAACGACTCGGGCCGATTTCCCCTGTATCCCGGGGAAAGCGCGTGGATCGAGTACACCTACACCGTCAGCGACGACAAGTGGGGCCACTGGTTCCGGCGGGCCGTGCGGCTGCCCACGACGCGGTTATCGGTGACGTTGAACTTCCCCACCGAGCTGGACCCCGCGGTGTGGGGCCTGCACACCTCGATGACCGCGGAATCCATGCCGTTCCACACCGCGATCGAAACCCGCCACGAGCAGGGCCGCACGATCTACGCGTGGTCCACCGAAGATCCGCCGCTGCACGCGCGGTACCGGCTGGAGTGGCACTTCCGCAACGACTCCCCCACCACGCCGTCCGGGCCGCCGAAACCCAGCGAGACCATGACCGCGCTCGGCATCGTGCAGGAGGGCGATCCGATGCTGCGCCGCTCGGCACGGCCGTTCACGCTGCCTGCCGAGGCAGAGGACGCCCGCCGCGTGATCAACGAGCTGCACTCGGCGACGCAGCGCATCTCGAAGGCGCACACCTTCGGCAAGGGCATGGGCATCGCGGCGCCGCAGATCGGCATCGAGCGGGCCGCGGCCATCGTCCGCCCGCCCGGCAGCGACGACCTGATCACGTTGCTGAACCCGCGCGTCATCGAATCCGGCGAGCAGGGCGACGAGCAGTACGAGGGGTGCTTGAGTTTCTTCGACGTGCGCTGCCTCGTGCCGCGCCCGGCGGTGGTGCACGTGGAGCACCAGGACATCACCGGGGAACGCCGGATCACGATCTTCGAGCGGGGCGTGGCGCGGCTGGTGGCGCACGAGGTGGACCACCTCTACGGGGTGCTGTGCAGCGACCACCTGCCGCCGGACGTGGCGCCGATCCCGGTGGAGCAGTACCGCGGCACCGGCTCGAACTGGCATTACCCGGAAGGCTGATCCGCCTTCTGCTGCTTGCTGAGCGGGTGACGGAACCTCAGCGGCCTCCTCGCTGCGGGATCTTTTTCACCGGTGGCTCCGCCACAGGAGAAGAAGCCGTCCTCGCGAGGAGGCCGCTGAGAACCCGCGGGTGGTCCGGTTGATCTGGTGGTCGGCGGCTCAGCGGCTTCGCCGCTGACAGGAAAGAGATGGGGGTGGTGATCGGCTTTGCGGTGCTTACATAACGTTGCGTAATCGATTCTTGGCGACGGGAAGGGCTCTCGAACGGGGGAGGACGCGCGGGTTTTCAAGATCGACGCACGTTCGCGCACGTTCTTTCGGGTAGTGTGCGGCCGCGGCGCTTGGACGGTCCCACCTGGCGCGGGACCATCGGAGCAAGGCTCGCGGCACCGGTCCACCCACCCTCCTGGACCGGACAAGCCCACCCGGAGCCGACGGAGGCGGCCATGTTCACCTTTCCCGTGGAACCAGCGGACCTGTTCACCGAGCGTGCTCGGAACTTCCGGAGCTGGGGCGTGCCGACGGCGGTGATCGCCCGCGTCCGGCACCGCGTCGACGACGTGTGGGGGCGCGGCCGCACCGGCTGGGTCCCGGTCTGGGCGGAGGAGGCCCGGCGCGCCGAGATCGAGCAGGACTGGGCGCGCGCCGCCGCCTGCTGGGGCGCCGCCCGGTTCCCCTGCCTCGCCACCGCGGACCGGCGGGAGGCCTACGCCCGCCAGCTCGACTGCTTCCGGCACGCCACCGCGAACCTGCCCGTCGCGTTCCGGCGCTACCAGCTCGACGTCCCCTACCGGCAGCGGTCCACCCGCGTCACCGCGCACGTCTACCGGCGGCGCCGCGGCGTGAGCGACCAGCTGCTGCTGCTCTGCGGCGGCGTCGACACCTGGAAGGTCGAACTGCACCGGATGGCGCTGCGCATCTCGCTGGTCAGCGGGCTCACCGTCGCCGCCGTCGACATGCCCGGCACCGGCGAATCCCGGGTGCCGCTGGCCGCCGACGCCGACCTGCTGCTCGCGGGCACCACCCGGCAGCTCGCCGACCGCACCCGGTGCGCGAAGACCGCGGTGCTCGGCCTGAGCTTCGGCGGGCACTGGGCGGCGAAGCTCGCGCTCACCGGCAGGGTCGACGCCGCCATCGACCTCGGCGGGCCGATCGGGGCGTGCGGCTCCGCCGTCGACGTGCTCGGGCTGCCGCACGGCATGGCCGGGTCCGTCGGCAACGCGCTGCACCTGGCCGAGCTGCCCGGGCGGGCCGAAGCCGACCGGTTCTCCCTGGAGTTCTCGCTGCGCAGGCAGGGCCTGCTCAGCACCCGGTCCGCGGCCCCGCTGCTGGCGATCAACGGCACCGGCGACCCGTACGTGCCGCTGCGGGACACCATCGCGCTCGCCGACCGGCCGGAGGCGGAGGTCTGGCTGGTGCCCGGCACCGGGCACTGCGCGCGGGAACGGCTGCCGCGGGTGCTGCCGCCCGCCATCGCCTGGTTGCTGGCGGAGCTCTCGCCGCGCTCGGTGCGCAGGCAGCTCGCCGCGCGGGCGCTGCGCACCTCGCTCGGCGACGCCGTCACCGGCCCCGCGCACGTCACCGGCACCGACGGGCACGTCGAGACGATCAGCGCCCGCACCCGCCGCCCGCACCGCGCGACCGGCCCCGGCGCCGCCTGAGCCACCGGCCGCCTCGCGGATGGACGGCTCCGTCGCCCGGTGCTCCTCCGGGTGGGTGCGTCGCTGTCGATCGGTGCGCTCGCACCGGTGTCGGGCCGGGGCGCGCGCTCCCGGCCCCGATCGCAACCGTGACCCGCGTTCGAGCGGCCGCGAACGCCGAACCCCGCGCGGCCGCCGCGGGCTCACGTCGCGGCGGGCTCCGGCTCCGGATCGCGGGTGAGCGCCTCGGCGATCTCCTCCGCCGCGGGCGGAGCATCCCGGTACCAGGCGCCGACCGCCACGAACAGCAGCAACGACACGAGCACCGGCGAGACCACCGTGATCGCCTCGGACAGCCCCAGCGTGTACTTCGCGAGCGCGAAGGTGAGCAGTCCGCCCGCCCAGGAGCTCAGCGCGGCGGTGGGCCCGACGTGCCGGAACGGCCGCAGCATCCCCAGCATCATCGGGATCGAGATCGGCCCGATCAGCGCGCCCACCCAGGCGACGATGATGCCCAGCACGCCGCCGAGGTTCTCCGCGTTCAACGCGAGCACCACGCTGAGGAACACGAACACCACCGTGAGCACCCGGCCCGCCCGCAGGAACTGCTCGTCGGTGAACTCCCCGGCACGGCGCCACACCCGCGGCAGCACGTCGCGGGTCATCACCGCCGAGATCGCGGTGGCGTCGGACGCGGCCATCGCCATCGTGTGCGAGAAGACGCCGACCAGCACCAGCCCCAGCAGCCCGGCGGGCAGGAACTGCAAGGCCATCTCGGCGTAGACGTCCTCGGAGTTCTCCACCCGCACCAGCAACGGCGCCGCGAACATCGGCAGCATCAGCACGACGGGCCACACCAGGTAGAGCGCGCTGGACAGCAGCGCCGTGCGCCGCGCCGCCGCCGAGGTGGGGGTGGCGATGTAGCGCTGCGCCAGGTTCCACATGCCGCCGTTGTACTCGAACGTCTTCACCAGCACGTACACCAGCAGGAAGTACGCCGGATAGCTGCTCGTGGTCGGCGAGGTGTGGCCCGCCGGTAACGCGGACCAGAAGTTCGCGTAGCTGAACCCCCGGTCCGCCAAGGCGATGCCGACCGCACCGATCATCGCGAACGCCGCGACCCCCTGGATCACGAACTGCCCCAGCTCGGTGAGCGCGTCGGCCCACAACCCGCCCGCGGTGCAGTACACCAGCGTCACCGCCGCGGTGATCACGATGCCCCAGCCGAGCGGGATGCCGACGAACTTGTTGAGCAGCAACGCGATCGCCGACCACTTGGCCGCCACGTCGAACACCTTCAGCAGCGAACCGCTCCACGCCAGCACCTGCTGGGTGGGCACGTTGAACCGCCGGGCGAGGTACTCCAGCGGGGAGGCGATGCGGTAGTGCGTGCGCAGCCGGTTCCACTTGGGGGCGAACAGGAAAGCCCCGATGCCGGTCGCGACGGCCAGCGGGAACATGAACACGACGTAGGACACGATGCCCTGGTCGTAGGCGACCCCGGCGTAGGCGACGAACACGACGGCGCTGTAGCCGGACATGTGGTGCGAGATCCCGGCCAGCCACCACGGCATCCGGCCGCCCGCCGTGAAGAAGTCCGCGGTGTCGGCGACCTGGCGATGCGCCCAGACACCGATCGCCAGCATGATCAGCAGATACCCTGCGATGATCACCCAGTCCAACGGGTGCATGTGGTGTCCCTTCCCTGGCCGGAGGAATCCCGCTCTCACGTCGTTGTGGGGGTTCGCCGCCGGCGCGGCTCTCGGGCGGTGCGGAGTGCGTTCAAGCTAGGGAGGCGGGACATCCGCGGCAATCGGTTGCCACTACTTGCCACGGGGTCGCGGGCAACGGTCCGCCGGCGCGCACGCCGCTAGGGCTCGTCGCCGGCGGTGCCCGGGACCTCGGCGTCGATCGCCGCGATCAGCTCGTCGTCCGAGGCCAGGTCCGCGTCGAGGGCCGCGAGCACCGCGCGGGCGCCGGAACGCGCCGCCGGTACGAGGTCCGCGGACCTCGGATCGCGGACGGCACCGCCGCGGAGGTGGGCGATCCACGCGGCGAGCACCACCACCGCGGCCTCCGGCAGCCGACCGGCGCCGCGTTCGCGGTGCAGCACCGGCAGGACGCGCGCCGGGATCTTCTGCGAACCGTCCACCGCGATCTGCCGCAACCGGTGCTCGACGCCCGGTGCCGCGAAGCGCCGCCGCAGCGCGGCCCGGTACTCGTCGAGTTCCGCGGCGGGCAGCGGCAGGTGCCGCGCGGCGGTGTCCCACCACGACTCGATCAGCCCCGCGAGCACGGGATCGTCCATCGCCTCCCGCACCGTGGCCCGGCCGCGGCCCGGCGCGGCGTAGGCGAGCAGGCTGTGCGCGCCGTTGAGCAGCCACAACTTCCGCCGCTGGTAGTCGTCGACGGAGTCGAGGGGCCCCCCCCCCCCCCCCGCCCCCCCCCGCCCCCCCCCCCCCCCCCGAACCCCCCCACCCACCAACCCCCGGAGACCGCCGGGCCCCACCCCCCCCCCCCCCCGGGGGGGGGGGGGGGGGGGGGGGGCCCCCCCCGGGCCGCCCCCCCGCCCCCCCCCCGGGCCCCCCCCCGCCGGGGAAGTCGCCCGCCAGCAGCCATTCCGCGTACGGCTCGGTCACCACCGGCACCGCGTCGCGGATCCCGCCCAGCTCGTGCACGGCCCGCACGTCGGCGGGTGTGGTGGCGGGCGTGATCCGGTCCACCACGGTGCTCACGACCGACACCCCGGCTTCCAGCCATGCCGCGAACGCCGCGTCGCCATCCGCCGCCGCCTCGCGCAGCACCGAACGCAGCACCGCGCCGTTGTCCGGCACGTTGTCGCAGGGCACCAGGGTGATCGGTGCGGCGGACGCGCGGAACCGCGCCCGCAATCCCGCCACCAGCCGGGAGATCGCGGAGTCCCGCCCCGGCGGCGGCACCCGGTAGGCCGCCTCCGTCGCGGTGAGCGTCACCACCGCCACCTCGGGCGCGGCGAGGTCGGCGAGCCACTGGTCCGCCTCCGCACCCGCGTGCGCGCGGCTGAGCGAGCCGACGGTGCGCACCGGATCGTCCGCGCCGCGCACCAGCAGCGAGTACATCCCGCCCTGCGCCGTGAGCGCCGCGGGCAGCTCGGTGCTGCGGAACGTGTACGCCGCGATGCCCCACTCCGGATCGGCGGCGGTGTACCAGGCCTGGTGCGCGCGGTGGAACCCGCCGAGCCCCAGGTGCACGGCGCGGACGGGGGCCGGCTCGGCATCCCGGCTCAGTCGCACGATCACAACCGGAAGGCGGTTCGGGGCTGGCGGTCGTTGAGGTCGCGCAGGACCTGCGCGGCGTCGTCCTCGCCGAGCACGTGCTCCGCGACGAGCGAGGCCAGGTGCCCGGCGTCCACCCGGCGCGCGGTGTCGTGCCGGGCGGGGATGGAGCAGAAACCCCGGGTGTCGTCGATGAATCCGGCGGTGCGGTGGAAACCGGCCGTCTCGGTGACGGCGTCCCGGAACCGCCGCATCGCGCGCGGCGCGTCCAGGAACCACCACGGCGCGCCCAGGTACACCGACGGGTAGAACCCGGCGATCGGCGCGAGCTCGCGGGAGAACACCGTCTCGTCGAGCGTGCACAGCACGGTCCGGAACCGCGGATCGGTGCCGAACCGCCGCAGCATCGGGCGCAGCGACTCGGTGAACTCCGCGCGGGTGGGGATGTCGTGGCCGGTGTCGGGGCCGTAGCGGGCGAAGGTCTCCGGGTGGTGGTTGCGCAGGCTCCCGGTGTGCAGCGCCAGCACCAGGCCGTCCTCGCTGGACATCCGGGCCATCTCGCCGAGCAGCTGGCGCGACAGCAGCGCCGCGTCGCCGCGGCCGGCGCGCACCTCGCCGAACAGCCGGGAAGCCTCGTGCTCCGGCAGGAACTCCATGCGCGGGTCCGGGGCGCCGTGGTCGGTCGCGGTGGCGCCGTGCGCGCGGAAGAACTCGCGCCGCGCCTCCAATGCCCGGACCAGGCCGCGGTAGTCGCCGGTGTCGATGCCGCTGACCTCGGCCAGCCGGTCCAGCGCCGCGGACCAGTCCGGGCGGGTCGCGTCGAGGTAGCGGTCCGGGCGGAACGTCGGCACCACCCGCCCCTGCCAGCTCGGGTCCTCGGCGAGCGCGCGGTGGTGGCGCAGATCGTCGGCGGGATCGTCGGTGGTGGCCAGCACCTCGATGCCGAACGAGCGGTACAGCGCGCGCGGCCGCAGCTCGGGGCGGGCCAGTCGTTCGGTGAGCTCGTCGAACAGCGCGTCGGCGGTCTCCGCCGCGGGCTGGACCGCCACGCCCAGCACGTCGTGCAGCTCCGCTTCCAGCCACTGCCGGGACGCGGTGCCGAGGAACAGGTGCCAGTGCGAGCAGAACGCCCGCCACACCTCGCGCGGTGGCGCCGGTTCCGCCGGACCACCGGGGAGCCCGCACTCGTGCAGCGGGACGCCGTGGGCGTGCAGCAGCCGCGTCACGTAGTGATCGGGCGTGACCAGCAGCGCCGCCGGATCGGCGAACGGCCGGTCCGCCGCGAGCAGCTCGGGGTCGACGTGCCCGTGCGGGCTGATCAGCGGCAGGTCGCGGACGTGCTCGTAGAGGCGCCGGGCGATGGGCCGTTGCACCGGATCGCTCGGCAGCAGCCGATCGGGGTGCGGCGCGAGCGGCATCGCCGCCGATGAAGTGGAACCACTGGCCATGCCCGCAGAATCGGCCGCGGGCCGCGGGCCGGACAACTAGTTGCCATCGGTTGCCGGACCGGTGGAGCCGCGGACCACGAGGTGCGCGTCGAACGTCCTGGACCGGGTGCCGCCGCCGGTCAGCTCGGCGTGCACCGCGTCGACCGCGCAACCGCCGACCTGCTCGGCGGGCCCCGCGATGGTGGTCAGCCCGGGCACCACCAGGTCGGCGCCGAAGATGTCGTCGCACCCGACGACGCTGCGGTCCTCCGGCAACCGCAGACCCATGACCTGCAGACGCTGCATCGCACCGATGGCGACGAGGTCGTTGTAGGCGATGGCCGCGGTGGCCCCGTCCAGGACGAACGCCTCCGCCGCGTCCCGGCCGCCCTCCCTGGTCGGCGAATGCGGCCCGAGGAACGACGACCGCAGGCCCAGGGACGCGGCTTCGGCGTGCACCGCCCCCCAGCGCTGCCCGTTGATCCACGAATTGCGCGGGCCGGACAGGTAGGCGATGCGCCGGTGCCCGAACGCGGCGAGGTGGCGGACCGCGGTGCGCATCCCGGCCGCGGTGTCCACCACCAGGCTCGGCAGGCCCTCGATCACCCGGTTCACCATCACCAGCGGCCGGTGCCGCGCCAGCTGCCGCACCGAGTCGTCGGCGAGCCGGGAGGTGGCGAGGATCCCGCCGGTCGAATTCGCCAGCAGGTGCCGCAGGTTCCCGGCCTCCACCTGCGGCGACTCGTCGCTGTCGGTGAGCGCCAGCGCGTAGTGCCGCTCGATGGCGCGGGACTGCGCGGCCTTGATCAACCCGGCGTAGTAGGGGTTGGCGATGTCCGTGACGACCAGCATCAACGTGCGGGACCGGCCGGGCGCTTCGGCCCTGGCCAGCGGGCGCGGCTCGTACCCGATCTCCGCCGCCGCGGCCCGGACCAGGTTGCGGGTCGTGGCGCTGACCCGCGACGGATTGCCGAACGCGCGGGACACGGTGGACGCGGCGACGCCGCAGCGCCGCGCCACGTCGTAGATCGTCGGTCTGCGCTCGGCCACCGGCGCCACCTCCTGCTCGGCTCCGATCAATCGACCACGCCGACCGCCGCGATGACAACCCGTCGCCGCCGACCTCCCGGCGTTCCCGGTGCCGGGCTCCGCGAGCCGCCGCGGGTTCCTCCCCGGCCCGTTCGCACGACCCCGTTGGACGAACGGGCCGTGCACCCGGCCGGTCCAGCGGAGGTGCCGTGCACTCGGCGGACCGGGGACCGTCAGGATGGGGAGGCAACCCGTTACGGGACCGGACAGTTCTCGTTGTACGGGGACGACGCTCGGGAGGCTCGCGTGACCTGGATGATCTACGGTGCGACCGGCTACACGGGGCGGCTCATCGCGGAGCGCGCCGTCGACCGGGGGCAGCGCCCGGTGCTGGCCGGGCGGGACCCGGCGAAGGTGGCGCGCGTCGCCACGCCGCTCGGCCTGCCCTACCGCGTGTTCGACCTGCGCGACGAGCGGGCCGCCACGACCGCGCTCGCCGACGTCGACCTGGTGGCGCACTGCGCGGGCCCGTTCTCGGCGACCTCCGCGCCGATGGTCTCGGCGTGCCTGGCTACCGGCACGCACTACGTGGACATCACCGGCGAGATCGACGTGTTCGAGTCGGTGGCCGCCCGGCACGAGGACGCGGCGAAGGCCGGCGTGGTGCTGCTGCCCGGATCCGGGTTCGACGTGGTGCCCACCGACTGCCTGGCCGCGCTGGTCGCCGCCGCGCTGCCCACCGCGACCACCCTGGACCTCGCGTTCCAGGCCAGCGGCGGGATCAGCGGCGGCACGCTCAAGAGCGCGCTGGAGGGCGCCGCGCTCGGCGGGCGGGCCCGCATCGACGGCGAGCTGCGCACCGTCCCGATGGGCTGGCGGCACCGGGAAGTGCCGTTCCCGTCCGGTCGCCACGCCGTGACCTCGCTGCCCTGGGGCGACGTGAGCACCGCGTTCCGCAGCACCGGCATCCCGAACATCACCACCTACACCCGGCTGCCCGGCCTGAACCGGCTGGGACCGCGGGCGACGGCCGTCGGCCGCATCGCGCTGGGGAACCCGGTGGCGCAGCGCCTCGGCAAGGCGGCGATCGGTGCGCTGGTGCGCGGCCCCGGCACGGCGCAGCGGGCGCGGAACTGGGTGGAGGTGTACGCGGAAGCCACCGACGACGCCGGGCGTTCGGTCTCGGCGGCGCTGATCGGGCCGGACACCTACGAGTTCACCGTCGACTCGGTGCTGCGCACGGTCGCCGCCCTGCTCGCGGGCGGGGTCCGCCCCGGCGCGCACACCCCGTCCACCGCGTTCGGCCCCGACTTCGTCCGCCGCCTGCACGGGGTCCGGTCACTTGGTCGGTCAGAGCAGGCCGAAAGTGGATTCGACGACCATCCAGACGCCGAAGACGGCGAACAGGGCGGCCGCCCCGTAGCGGATGAAGCGCTCGGGCAGGTGCTTGCCGAGCAGCAGCCCGACGCCGATGGCCAGCGCGTCCGCCAGCACCATGCCGACCGTCGAACCGATCCAGGTGCCGAGCCAGTCGTGCTGCGAGGCGAGCGTGACGGTCGCCAGCATCGTCTTGTCGCCGAGCTCGGCGAGGAAGAACGCGAGGGTCACCGCGATCACCGCGGAGCGGGCGGTGCGGCCCGCTTTGCTCTTCTCCGCCTCGGTGAGGTGGTCACCGCGCAACGTCCAAGCGGCGAAGCCGAGGAACGCGATTCCGGCGACGAGCCCGATCCACTCGGTCGGCAGCAATGCGCCCATGCCGAATCCGAGCGCGACGGAAGCGGCGTGCACGACGGTCGTGGCGATGGTGATTCCGAGCAGCACCTGCCAGGCCCGGAATCGGGTGGCGAACGTCATCGCCATCAACTGGGACTTGTCGCCGAGTTCGGCCACGAAGATGGCGGCGGAACTGATGGCGAAACTGGCGAACACGGTGGATGCACCTCTCCTGGGGCTGGGATCAGGCACGTCGCGGCCTCGACCCGATGTGCTTTCGGATCGAAGGTCTCGCCCGCCTGCGCTTCGAGAGGCTCCGCGACCGGGCGCGTCGTCGCGCCAGCATGTCGATCGCGAATTGAGGGCTACTCCCCTTCCGGCGCACAGATTACCCATTCCACCGGAACAATCAACACATCACCGGTAGATCGCGGACGCGAATTCAACCGGCCTCCCCGGCTGAAAACACGTTTCGGCGAACCGAAAACCATTCCGGCGGAATGCCGGAAAAGGAGTTCAGCGCACCAGCGCCAGTTCGGTCGGCACCGGCCGGGACACCAGCAGCCCCACCGCCGAGACGGTGTCCACGTCCTGCGCGCCGGGCCCGGTGCCCTCGACGCCGAGCTCGGGGCGCCACCGGGCGGTCTGCACCAGGCCCGGCTCGGCGAGGTCGTAGCCGTTGAACACGCCGCGGAAGGCGTCGGCGCTGCGCCAGGCCGGCCGGCAGCCGATGCGGGCGGCCACGTCGCCGAAGCGGTCGACCTGCTCGGGCGTGGCGGTGACCGCGGACAGGTGCGAGACGACGAGCGCACTGCCCACCGAGCAGGCGTCCCGGTAGGCGGCGACCACCCCGGACAGCTCGTCGTCGTCGGTGATGAACGGCAGCGCCGCCATCGCCAGCACCGCCACCGGCCGGGTGAAGTCGAGCAGGCCGGTGACGCCGGGCGCGGTGAGCACGCTCGCCGGTTCGCACAGGTCGGCCCGGGTCACCGTCACCCCGCGCGCCCCGGCGAGCTGCGCCTCCGCCAGCCGCACCGTGAACGGGTCGGCGTCGACGTAGGCGACGCGCGCGTCCGGGTCGACGCGCTGGGCGGTGCCGTGCACGTCACCGACGGTGGGCAGCCCGGTGCCGAGGTCGAGGAACTGGTCGATGCCGCGCTCGGCGAGGTGGCGCACCGCGCGGCCGAGGAACGCGTGCAGCACGCGGATGTGCTCGGGCAGGTTCGGCAGCACCGGTGCGAGGTCCGCGGCGAACTCGCGGTCCAGCTCGAAGTGCGCGGTGCCGCCGAGCAGGTGATCGCACACGCGCGCCATCGACGGCAGCTCCGGTGCTCCCGGCCCCACCAGCCCTCGTCGCCCGTCCGCGTCGGAACGCGTTCCCATCGCCCACCCCCAGGTTCGCGAACCTCCCCAGCCTAGATCGTCGGAGCACGCCTCGACAGGGAATCGGCGCACGTGGGCCGGGTCACCGGGCGTCGGGGGAACAACCGGCGGCCGCGGCGGCGTTGCAGCACGCGGTGCTCCCCCGCTCCTCTCCTCGGGCGGGGGAGATCACGGCACCAGGTGGTCGGAGTCCCGCGCGTCGGTGATGGCCATGTGCCCGGGTGCGTGGCCAATCGCCAGCGGCGGCGCGGACCGCATCACCGCCGCCTGCGGCGTCACCCCGCAGGCCCAGAACACCGGGACCTCCCCCGGCCGCACCTCCACCGCTTCCCCGAAGTCCGGCGCGTCCAGGTCCCGCACCCCCAGCTCGCCGGGCGAGCCGACGTGCACCGGTGCCCCGTGCACCGCCGGGTAGCGGGACGTCACCCGGACCGCGGTGGCGACCTGCTCGGCGGGGATCGGCCGCATCGACACGACCAGCGGCCCGGAGAGCTTCCCGGCGGGGCGGCATTCGCGGTTCGTCCGGTACATCGGCACGTTGCGCCCCTGTTCGAGGTGCCGGACGGGCACGCCGGCCTCCAGCAGCGCGGCCTCGAAGGTGAAGCTGCAGCCGATGAGGAACGACACCAGGTCGTCCCGCCACAACCCGGTGATGTCGCCGAGCTCCTCGACGAGCGCGCCGTCCCGGTACACCCGGTAGGCGGGCAGGTCGGTGCGCAGGTCGCCGTCGAAGATCGACGCCGCGGTCTCGCCGGGCTCGGTGACGTCCAGCACCGGGCAGGACCGCGGGTTGCGCTGGGCGAACAGCAGGAAGTCGTAGGCCTGCGCCTGGGGCAGCACCAGCAGGTTGGCCTGCGTCCACCCGGCGGAACACCCCGCGGTGGGGGTGCGCAGGCCGGCGCGGAACTCGGCCCTGGCCTGGCTCGGGGTCAGCTCGGCTGGTCGCATCGGGATCACCTCTCGGTTCGGCGGAATCGGATGCGCTGCCCGGGGCGGGCTTGGGCGGCGCGGTCCACCTCGGCGGCGAGCAGCACCGCGATCACCGGGTACCCGCCGGTCACCGGGTGGTCGGCGAGGAACAGCGTGGGGCGCCCGGACGGCGGCACCTGCAGCGAGCCGAGCGCCATGCCCTCGCTGGGCAGCTCGTCGTCGCGGCACCGGGTCAGCTCGGGACCGTCGAGGCGCATGCCGACCCGGTCGATCTCGGCGCTGACCTCGAACTCCGCGCCGAGCAGCGCCGCGAGCGCGTGGTCGGTGAACCAGTCCGCGCGCGGCCCCGGCACGACGTCGAGCACCAGCTGCCCGTCGCGGGCGCGCACCGGGGCCTGGTCGATCACCGGGAACTCCCGCGGCGCGGGCCCGACCGGGAGCCGGGTGCCCGCCGCCAGCCGCGGCGGCCCGAGCCCGGAGAGCACGTCGGTGGCGCGGGACCCCAGCACCGGTTCGACGGCGATGCCACCGCGCACCGCCACGTAGCCGCGGAGCCCGCACGCCGGTGTCCCGAGCCGCAGCAGCGCTCCCGCGCGGACCCGCAGCACGGTGTTCACCGGTTCGGCCCGGCCGTCGACGGTGATCGGCCCGTCCGCGCCGGTGACCGCGACGGTCACGTCCCGTTCGGGCCGCAGCACCAGCCCGCCGAAGGTGGTCTCGATGCCCGCGGCGCCCTCTGGGTTGCCGACGAGCCGGTTCGCCAGCCGCAACGCACCCCGGTCGGCGGCACCGGAGACGCCGACCCCGATGCCCGCGTGGCCGGGGCGGCCCAGGTCCTGCACGGTCGCCAGCGGCCCCGGGGCGACGACCTCGATCACGAGACCTCCTCGAACCGGACGCGCACGCCGGGCCGCAGCAGCGCGGGCGGTTCCCGGTCGGTGCGCCAGACCTCCAGGTCGGTGCGGCCGATGAGCTGCCAGCCGCCCGGCGATTCCCGCGGGTAGACGCCGCTGAACTCCCCGGCGAGCCCGACCGCGCCCGCGGGCACCCGGGTGCGCGATTCGCCCCGCCGCGGGACGGCGAGCTTCGGGGAACCCCCGGTGAGGTAGCCGAACCCTGGGGCGAACCCGCCGAAGGCGACGGTCCAGGTGCTGCCGGTGTGCTCGCGCACCACGTCACGTTCGGTGAGCCCGGTCAGCTCGGCGACGGCGGCGAGGTCGGCGCCGTCGTAGACCACCGGCACCCGCAGCAGCCCGCCCTCGTCGCCGCCGCGTTCGCCGGGCCGGGCCTCGCGGACGGCGCGCTCGACGGCGTCCGGGTCGGCCCGCTCCGGGTCGAGCGCCAGCAGCAGCGTGCGGGCGGCGGGCACCAGGTCGACGACGCCGGGCGGGGTGTCGGCGCGCAGCGCGGCGTGCAGCGCCTGCACCGCGGGCAGGTCGTCCAGTTCCACCAGCAGCCCGGAGTCGGCGCAGCGCAGCACCCGCGGTCCGCTCATCGCGCACCGCCGGCGGCGAAGGGGGCGAGGTCGATCCCGGCGTCCCGCAGCCGGTCCCGCACGGTCTCGGCGATGGCGACCGCGCCGGGGCTGTCGCCGTGCACGCAGATCGAGTCGGCGGCCACGGTGATCTCGCCGCCGTCGGCGGCCTCGATCGGTTCGCCGCGGGCGATGCGCAGGCAGCGCCGCGCGATCAGTTCCGGGTCGTGCAGCACCGCGCCCGGTTCGCGGCGGGAGACCAGGGTCCCCTCCGGCGTGTAGGCGCGGTCGGCGAACGCCTCCCGGTACGTGGTCAGCCCGGCCTCGGCGGCGTGGGACAGGAAGCTGGAGCCGGGCAGGCCGAGCACCGCGAGCCGCGGATCGTAGGCGGTCACGGCCTCGACGACGGCCGCGGCCTGCTCCTCGTGGCGCACGATGGCGTTGTACAGCGCCCCGTGCGGTTTCACGTACCGCACCGCGGTGCCTTCGACGCGGGCGAGGCCGTCGAGGGCGGCCAGCTGGTACAGCACCTCGTCGGTGAGCTCGCGCGGCGGCACGTCGATGAACCGGCGGCCGAACCCGGCGAGGTCCCGGTAGCCGACCTGGGCGCCGACCGACACGTTCCCGGCCGCGGCCCGCGCGCAGGCGCGGCGGATCACCCCCGGGTCCCCCGCGTGGAACCCGCAGGCCACGTTCGCGCTGGTCACCACGCCCAGCAGCGCGTCGTCGTCGCCGAGCTCCCAGCGGCCGAAACCTTCGGCGAGGTCCGAGTTCAGGTCGATGCGCACGTCCCCTCCATTCACTGCCACAGCTGCGCCATCGCGCCGAGCGAGTTCACCCCGAAGTACAACGACAGCAGCCAGGCCAGCACGCCGATCACCAGCAGCCACCGCGGGTACCGGTACCCGCCGAGCAGGTCCCGGCGCCGCGCCCCGACCCACAGCAGCACGCCGAACCCGACCGGCAGGATCAGCCCGTTGAGCGCGCCCGCCAGCACCAGCAGCGTCGTCGGTGCCTGGTCCAGCAGCAGGAACACGACGGTGGACAGCGCGATGAACCCGACGACAAGCCAGCTGCGGGCCCGCTGCAGCGCCGGGGAGAAGGTCACCACGAACGACACCGAGGTGTAGGCGGCACCGACGACCGAGGTGATCGCCGCTGCCCACATGATCAGCCCGAACAGCCGGAGCCCGATCTCCCCGGCCGCGTGCTGGAACGCCTCCGCGGTCGGGTTGCCGGAACCGAGGGTGGCGCCCGCGGCGACGACGCCGAGCACCGCGAGGAACAGCACCGCCCGCATCACCCCGGTGACCAGCAGCGACAGCACCGATCCGCGGCTGACCTCGACGATCCGCTCCGGCCCGGTGACTCCGGCGTCGACGAGCCGGTGCGCGCCCGCGTAGGTGATGTAGCCGCCGACGGTGCCGCCGATGAGGGTGGTGACGGCGAGGAAGTCGACCCGGTCCGGCAGCACCGCCTGCTTCAGCGCCTCCCCCACCGGCGGGTCGGACACGACGGCGACGTAGCAGGTCAGCGCGATCATGAGCACGCCGAGCACGACCACGATCCGGTCCATCGCGACCCCGGCCCGCTTGCTCAGGAAGATCCCGATGGCCAGCAGCGCGGAAAGCCCGCCGCCGAGCTTCGCGTCCATCCCGACCATGGCGTCCAGGCCGAGCGCGGTGCCGGAGACGTTGGCGATGTTGAACACGAGCCCGCCGAACACGACGAGCGCGGCGATCGCGTAGCCCAACCCGGGCAGCACCGCGTTGCCGAGGTCTTGGGCGCGCATGCCGGAGACGCCGATGATGCGCCACACGTTGAGCTGCACCGCGATGTCGATGAGCACGGACAGCACGATCACGAAGGCGAACGCGGCGCCGAGCCGCACGGTGAAGTCGGTGGTCTGGGTGATGAACCCGGGGCCGATGGCGCTGGTGGCCATCAGGAAGACCGCCCCGATCAGCGCGCCGCGGTGGGCGCCGGTCTTCGTGGTGGTGCCGCTCATGCAGTGTCCTCCCGGCCTCCGGCCTGCCGCGCCGCCGTCCGCTGCGCTGGGGTTTCCCCGGCGGCCGGGTCGCCGGCCGCGCGGTGCCGCCACGATAGGGGCCGTTCGGCGAGGGATCAATAGTGCGTTCCTACATTCCCCATGTTCAACGTTCGATCGTTCAACAATCCTGCGGTAGCGTGTCGTCAGATCGTCGGACGTGCCCGCGGGCCGCCGCGGATACACTGCGGTTTCCGATCAACCCCGGGAGAGGCATGACCAGCGCGCAGTGGGTCGACCGGCTGGCAGCGGACCGGTCCCTGCTCGAACGGACCAGCACCGTCGAGCGCGTCACCGACCTGCTGCGGCAACGCATCATCCAAGGCGAACTGCCGCCCGGCACCCAGCTCTCCGAGGTCAGCGCGAAGGACGCGCTCGGCGTCTCCCGCAACACGCTGCGCGAGGCGTTCCGGCTGCTCGGCCACGAACGGCTGCTGGTGCACGAGATGCACAAGGGCGTCGCGGTGCGCAAACCCAGCAGCGCCGACGTCGCCGACCTGTACCGGCTGCGCCGCATCGTCGAGGTCGGCGCGGTCCGCCACGCCGCCACCACCAAGCGCGAACTGGTCACCGCGGTGGCCCGCGCGGTGCGCGCCGGCGAGCAGGCCGCCGCCGACGGCGACTGGAGCGAGGTCGGCACCGCCAACATGCGGTTCCACGAAGCGCTCGTCGGGCTCGCCGACAGCCCCCGCACCAACGACGCGATGGCCGGGCTGCTCGCCGAGCTGCGGCTCGCGTTCCACGTGATGTCCACCGACGAGCGGGGCGGGCTCGACCCGCAGCGCACCCGCGGCTTCTACGAGAGCTACGTGGAGCGCAACCGCGCCATCGCCGACCAGGTCGCCGCTGGCGAGCTGGAGGCCGCGGCCACCGCGCTGGAGACCTACCTCGCCGACGCCGAGGCCCAGCTGATCACCGCCTACGCGGAACGCACCTGACCGCGCGCCGGTCCAGCGGCAGGACTCAGTCGACGAGCCTGCGGCGCATCGCGGTGTAGGCGAGCAGCCACATCAGCGCCGCGAACAGCAGCAGCGCACCCACGTGCAGCAGGTCGACGCCCGGGCGCAGGCCGAACGAGGCGTCCCGCACCAGCTCCACGCAGTGGTACAGCGGGTTGAACGCGGCCACCGTCCCCGCCCAGCCCGGCAGCTGGTCGATCGGGAAGAACGTGCCCGCGACCAGGAACAGCGGCGTGATCACCGCGCTCACGATGTAGTTGAACGAGTCGATCGACGGCACCACCGCCGAGCACCAGATGCCGAACAGCGCGAACCCCAGCCCCGTGATCAACCCGACCAGCGGCACCAGCAGCATGCCCGGCGCCGGGTCGAGCCCGAACACCATCGCCACCAGCAGCGGGGCGCACCCGTACACCCCGGACTTGGTGGCGATCCACAGCGCCTCGGCCGCGACGAGCTCGTGCACGTCGATCGGCGCGGCGAGCATCGCGTCGTAGGAGTGCTGGAACTTGCGCCGCACGAACGTGGTGAACATGCCGGCGAACGCGCTGGTGAACAGCACCGACGTCGCCACCACCCCGGTGCCGAGGAACTCGATGTAGGGCAGCCCGCGGATGGTCGCGATCAGCGAGCCGAGCCCGAAGCCGAACGCCAGCAGGTAGATCGTCGGCTCCACCACCGAGGAGAACGTGCTGGACAACCAGTACCGGCGGTACAGCGTCAGCTCCCGCCGCCACACCCCGGCGAACGCGGCCAGTTCGAAGGTGCGCAGCCGCTGCGGCGTGGTGCTCATTCCACTGCCTCCCCGGTGAGCGAGACGAACACGTCCTCCAGGTTGCTCACCCGGCGGTGCCCGGTGCCGAGCCGCGCCGCCACCGGCTCCGGCATCAGCTCGGCGCGCAGCACCGAGACGGCGGGCCCGGTGCGCCGGGTGCTGAGCCCGGCCTCGCGGGTGATCGTCTCCACTTCGACGAGCCGCGCGGGCGGGCCGTAGTACTCGACGACGTCCTGCCCCGCGTGCTGCAGGCGCAGCTCGTCGGGGGTGCCGGTGGCGATGACGCGGCCCCCGGACATCACCGCCACGTCGTCGGCGAGGCGCTCGGCCTCCTCGATGTAGTGCGTCGACATGAGCACGGTGACGCCGTCCGAGCGCAGCGCGTCGATCAGCGCCCACAGCTCCTGGCGCACCTGCGGGTCCAGGCCCACCGTCGGCTCGTCGAGCAGCACCAGCCGCGGCGAGTGCACCAGGCCGCGGGCGATGAGCAACCTGCGGCGCATCCCGCCGGAGAGCTCGTCGGTCTTGGTGTCGGCCCGCTTGCGCAGCTGCGCGAGGTCCAGCGCGCGCAGCACCGCCGCCGCCCGCTCGGCCCGCGGCACCCGGTACAGGTGCGCGAAGACCTCCAGGTTCTGCCGGGCGGTGAGCTCCTCGTCCAGGTTGTCCAGCTGCGGCACCACGCCCATCGCGGTGCGCGCCCGCTTCGACTCGCGCGGGACCCGGAAGCCGAGCACCTCGATCTCCCCGGCGTCCGCCCTGGTCTGCGCGGTGATCAAGCGCATCGTGGTGGACTTGCCCGCACCGTTGGGCCCGAGCAGGCCCAGGCAGGTCCCGGCGGTGACGGTCAGGTCGAGGCCGTCCACCGCGGTGATCTCGCCGTAGCGCTTCACCACGCCGCGCAGCGCCAGCGCGGATGACGTCCTCGTCGCGACACGCTGCCGTGCGGTCATGCGCGTTCCCCCCCAGGTGGCCCGTGGACTCCGCCAACCGTACCGACGCGGCCCGGCCGACCGGCGCAACCGCGGAGATCGCCGCGCGGCGCGGCGATCCCGGCGGCGGCTCGTACCTCCCGGCGGGGCCGCCGCCCCGCGGACCGCTAGGCGAGCCCGGCGAACAGGTCCTGCTCGGCGCCGTGCGGTCCGGTGCCCGGACCGCGTTCGCCGCGCACCAGCAGGAAGTGCTCGACGGCGAACTCGGGGCGGCGCACCACCTGGGCGAAGAAGCCGTCTTCGTCGATGTTCACCTGGCTGCGGTAGTGGCGCAGCGCCGCCAGCTTCGCCTCGTGGTGCGCGGCGCCGTCCAGCACCGCGGTGATCTCCTCGTCGGGCATGGTGTTCGGCTTGAACTCGGTGATCCCGGCCTCCCGCACGCGTTCCGCGAACGAGTCGGGCAGCACCGTCCAGTACACCTTCGGCACCTGCCAGGCCGCGCCGAGCTCCGGGGCGAACTCGGGGTCGGCGGCCGGGTCGAGCGCGTTCATCAGCGCCCGGTGCGCAGCGATGTGGTCGGGGTGGCCGTAGCCGCCGAAGTCGTCGTAGGTGATCGCGACGTGCGGACGTTCGGCGCGCAGCAGCGCGACCATCTGCCGGGTGACCTCCACCGGGTCGGCGGCGGCGAACACCCCGTCCTCGTGGTTGCTGTCCAGCCCGGCCATGCCGCTATCGCGCCAGCGCCCGGGGCCGCCCAGCCAGTGGTGGCGGATGTCGCCGAGCTCGGTGAGCGCGGTCGCGATCTCGCCGCGGCGGTGCTCACCGAGCGCGTCCGGAGCGCCCCGCAGGTGGGCGAGGTCGGCGGCGACGACCTCGCCGAGCTCTCCGCTGGTGCAGGTCACCAGGGTCACGGTGGTGCCGTCCGCCGCGTAGCGGGCCATGGTGGCGCCGGTGGCGGTGGCTTCGTCGTCGGGGTGGGCGTGGACCAGTAGCAAGCGGCGGTCGCTCATGCTTTCGAGAGTAGCCAACTCCACCGACTAGGCGGCGGAGTCCGCCGCCCGCTCCCCGGCCGGCCGTCACAGCCGGTCCGACAGCACCACCCACACCGGACCGGACGCGAACGGCAGCGGTTCGCCGGACGCCGTCGTGTACGTGGTGCCCACGTCGGCGGAGGGCCGGGACCAGCGCGCGTCGAAGGCCTTCCCGTCGCGCAGCACCACGGCCCGGCCGGAGCCCACCGTCGCGGCGTGCGGCGAGGCGCCCCCCGCCACGTCCTTCATCGCCGAGTCCCGCACCTCTACCTGCTGCAGCACGACGGTGCCCGCACCGAGCCGCCCGCTGTCCGCCGCCGTCGCGGGCGCGCCGTCCATCGACACCAGCCAGCGCCGCTGCTCCGGCGACCAGGTGAAACCGGTGGAGGCCGCCCGGTAGTCGACCTGCGCGGAGGTGCGCGGCGCACCGCCCGCCGGGGCGGGCCCGAACGCCAGCGGCGCCTTCGGCGACCAGCCGGCGCCCGCGGGCAGCTCGCCGGGGCGGACGTAGAGGTTGTGCGGCACCGGCTTGCCGGTGCCGCGGAAGAACGCACCGGGCGCCTGCTCCGGCTGGACCGCTTCGAGCGGCGCGGCGTTCAGCGCCGGCAGCAGTTCCGGGGCCGCGCCGGAGAACGCCAGCGTCGGCCTGCCGTACTGGGCGAGCAGTTCCAGGTCGGTCTCGCGGGCGCTGCGCACCGGCCCGACGACGGGCGGGCGCTGCTTCCCGAACACGGCGACGAGCCTGCTCAAGCCACCTTCGACCGGTTCGACGACGACCACGTCCGCGGCGCCGATACCGGTCGGCGGCCGGGCTTCCGGGGCGTTGTCGATCTTCACCGCGAGCACCGGGTCGTCGCTGCCGGGAGCTCCTTCGGCGGGCGTCGGTTCGGCGGTGGGCGGAGCCGCGCCCTGCGGGGCGTCCGGGGCGCGCTGCGTCCGCGCGGGCTGGCAGGCGAGACCACCCGCCAGCACGGTCACCAGCACCGCGAGCAGCACCACCGCTCGTCCGAGAAATCCGCGGTTCCGCACCATCGCCCACCCCTCACTCGAACACCCAGAGTGCCCCTCTTTCGGGTGACGAGCAAGGTTCGCAAGGCCCTGACCAGGTGTTGTTCATGGAAGGACTACCTCCGACGGTCACGATCAGTGCACCGTTCCGACCAGTAGCCGCCCCACCCACCAGCGCCCACCCGCGAACCGCACCGGAGTGAACGGACCGTCTGACCAACGGGATGGGACGAACGGTCCGTTCACCCGCGCACCAACACGAGTGAACGGACCGTCCGTCCAACGAGATGGGACGAACGGTCCGTTCACTCCTCCAGCGGTGCGCCGCCGGGTCAGCCGCCCAGCAGCTTGTCCGGCGTGATCGGCAGGTCCCGGACCCGGATGCCGGTGGCGTGGTGCACCGCGTTCGCGATGGCGGCGGGCGAACCCACGATGCCGATCTCGCCGACGCCGCGGCTGCCCATCGGGTTCGAATGCGGGTCGTGCTCGTCGAGCCAGCTCACCTCGATGTCGGCGACGTCGGCGTGCGCGGCGACGTGGTACTGCGCGAGGTCGTGGTTGATGACGTGCCCGAACTGCGGGTCGAGGACGCTGTGCTCGAACAGCGCCATGGACATGCCCATGGTGATGCCGCCGAGCAGCTGCGACCGCACGAGCCGCGGGTTCACGACCTGCCCCACGGAGAACACGCCGAGCAGCCGCGGCACCCGCACCTCACCGGTGTCGGCGTTGACGCGGACTTCGGCGAAGTGCGCGCCGAACGAGTGGATGGCGTACCGCTGCTCGTCCGGGTCGTCGGGAATCGCGCCGTCGGCTTCGTCGCCGTCGGCGGGGTCGTGGCCGAACTTCTCCCGGAACCGCCGGGCCGCTTCGACGACGGTCGTTCCCCAGGAGGTGAGCCCGGAGGAGCCGCCTTCGACGGTGGCGGTGGGCAGCGCGGTGTCGCCGAGCTCCAAGTCCACATCGGACACCGGGCGGTCCAGCGCGTCGGCGGCGATCTGGGTGAGCGCGGTCCGGGTGCCGGTGCCGATGTCGGCGGCGCCGATGCGCACCTCGTAGCGCCCGTCGCGGTACCGGACGGTGGCGGTGGAGCCGGGCATCTTGTAGCCGGGGTAGGTGGCGCTCGCGACGCCGGTGCCGACCAGCCAGTCCCCGTCCCGCGCGGACCGCGGCGCCGGGTCGCGGCCGGCCCAGCCGAACCGTTCGGCGCCTTCGCGCAGGCATTCGGCGAGGTGCCGCGCGGAGTGCGGCAGCCCGGTGGCGGGATCGACGGCGGGTTCGTTGCGGCAGCGCAGGTCGATCGGGTCGATCCCGCAGGCTTCGGCGAGTTCGTCCACTGCGGACTCGGTGGCGAACATGCCGGGTGCTTCGCCGGGTGCGCGCATCCAGAACGGGACGGGCACGTCGAGCGCCGCGAGCCGGTGCGTGGTGCGGCGGTTCGGCGCGGCGTAGACGGTGCGGGTGCCGACGGCGGTCTGCTCGGCGAACTCCTGCACGGTGGAGGTCTGCTCGACGACGTCGTGGGTGACGAGTTCCAGCTTCCCGTCGCGGTCCGCGCCGAGCCGCACGTGCTGGATGGTGGGCGTGCGGTAGCCGACGAGCGCGAACATCTGCTGCCGGGTCAGCGCGAGCTTCACCGGCCGTCCGCCCGCGACCCGGGCGGCGAGCGCGGCGAGCGCGTTGTGCGCGTGCGCGGTGCCCTTGGAGCCGAAGCCGCCGCCGACGTGCGGGGCGAGCACTCGGATCCGCTCCGGGTCGAGCCCGAGCACCGGCGCGAGCCGTGACCGCATCTGGTGCACGCCCTGCGTCGAGTCGTACATCGTGAGCACGCCGCCGCGCCAGGTCGCGATGGTGGCGTGCGGTTCCATCGGGTTGTTGTGCTCCATCGGCGTCGTGTAGGTCGCGTCCACCACGACCGCCGGTTCCGCGCCGTCCGGGTCGCCGTCGCGCGTGTCGGCGGCGAACGACGGGTTGACCACCTCCGGCGCGTAGAGCGCGTCGTCGTCGCCGCGCAGCACCACGTGGTGCGGTTCCCGCCGGTAGTCGACGCGCACCAGATCCGCGGCCTGCCGTGCGATCTCGGGGGTTTCGGCGAGCACCGCGCCGATGAGCTGGCCCCGGAACGCGATCTCCGGGGATTGCAGCACCCACAGCTCGGCGTCGGAGTCGGTCGCCAGCCGGGGCGCGTTCTCGTGGGTGAGCACCGTCGCGACGCCGTCGAGGTCTTCGGCGGCGTGCACGTCGATGTCCTCGATCCGGCCGCGCGCGATCGTCGCCTGCACCGGATGCACGTACAGCGGGTCGGGCACGGGGTGCTCGAACGCGTAGCGCGCGGTGCCGTTGATCTTGTCCGGGCCGTCCAGCCGTTCCAGCGGGGCGCCGATCGCCCGTGGCCGCAGCAGGTCCGTCATCGCGCCTCCTCCACCAGGTCCCGCAGCACGGCGACGAGCGTCCCGCGGGTCATCGGCACCTTGTACGCGTTGCCGCTGAGCGGTTCGGCCGCGGCCAGTTCGGCGTCCGCGGCCGCGCGGAACGCCTGCTCGCCGACGGGCGCACCGCGCAGGGCCCCTTCGGCGCGGGTGGCCCGCCACGGCTTGTGCGCGACCCCGCCGAGCGCGATCCGCGCGTTGCGCACCCGGCCGTCCGCGACGTCCAGGTCGACGGCGACCGAGACGAGCGCGAACGCGTACGACGCCCGCTCCCGCACCTTCCGGTAGACCGAGTGCGGCGCGCTGCCCGGCAGGTCGACCGCGGTGATCAACTCGCCGTGGCGCAGCACCGAGTCCCGCTGCGGTTCGTCACCCGGCAGCCGGTGGAACTCGACGACCGGCACCGCGCGTTCCCCCTCCGGGCCCTGCACCCGAACCTGCGCGTCCAGCGCCGCCATCGCCACCGCCATGTCGGAGGGGTGCGTGGCCACGCACTCCGGGGAGGCGCCGAAGATCGCCGCGTCGCGGTGGTGCCCGCCGATCGCCGAGCACCCCGCCCCCGGATCGCGCTTGTTGCACGGGGTAGTCACGTCCTGGAAGTACGGGCACCGGGTGCGCTGCAGCAGGTTCCCGCCGGTGGTGGCGGCGTTGCGCAGCTGCCCCGAGGCGCCCGCCAGCAGCGCCTGCGCCAACGCCGGGAACCGGGTGCGCACCAGCGGGTGGGCCGCGAGGTCGCTGTTGCGCACCCCCGCCCCCACCCGCATCCCGCCGTCCGGGAGCTCCCGCACCTCGTCCAGCGGCAGCCGCGACACGTCCACCAGCAGCTCCGGCGCACTCACCCCCAATTTCAGGTGGTCGACGAGATTCGTGCCGCCCGCGAGGAACACCGCCCCCGGGTTCCGCGCCACGGTCGCCACCGCGCCCGCCGCGTCGTCCGGGCGCACGTAGTCGAACGGGTTCATCGCGATCCCTCCCGCCGGGCCGCGTCGCGGATCGCGGCGACGATGTTCACGTAGGCGCCGCAGCGGCACAGGTTCCCGCTCATCCGCTCCCGGATCTCCGCGTCGTCGAGCTCCTCGAACCCGGCGGCGACGTCCGCGGTCACGTGGCTCGGCCTGCCGTCGGCGGCCTCGGCGAGCATCCCCACCGCCGAGCACACCTGGCCCGGGGTGCAGTACCCGCACTGGAACGCGTCGTGCTCCAGGAACGCCTGAGCGACCGGGTGCACCTCCCGCTCGGCCGGCGGTCGTCCCGGGGCCGCCACGAGACCGGTGGCACCCGCGCCGCCGGGTCCGGGAACGACCTCCCACGTCGGTTCACCGTCCACCGACCGGGCGTCCCGACCGCCGGAGGCCCCCGCCGCGGCACCAGCGGACCCGCCCGGGCCGGTTCCCGCCTCGGCAACCTCCGCAGTACCGCTTCCCGCGAGCCGCCCCGTGCCAGCTTCCGCCGCAGGTTCGCCGGTTCCCGGCCCGGCAGTGGCAGGGCCATCGCCACCCGGCGCGCCCCCGCCGGCACCCGGTCCGGATTCGGCGGCACCCCTCCCAGCCCCGGCGGGTTCACCGGCTCCAGGCCCACCAGCGGCAGGTCCGACGGCTCCCAGCCCGGCAGCGGTGATGATCTCCGCACCATCGGCGGCCACCGCCAGCAACAGGCAGGTCAGCACCCGCCGCCCGTCCACCAGCGCCGTGCACGCCCCGCACTGCCCGTGGTCGCAGCCCTTCTTCACCGAGACCACCCCCAAGTGCTCGCGCAACCCGTCCAGCACGGTCACCCGAGGCTCCACCTCGAGCCCGCACCGCACACCGTCCACCGACCAAGCGATCTCCATCGACGTCCCCTCCCCGAAAGAGCTCCCCCGCCAGGGTGAGGGGCGTCCAGGTGGTTCGCTCGGCGCCGACACCAGAACGTCGAGACCGCGACATCACACGGAAAATGCCTCCTTGATCGGGTGACCCTGACTAGGGTGGCCGCGTGGATCTTGGCGCAGTGACCGAAGCCGACATTCAGTCCGCGACCGAGCGCTGGAACTCGTTGCCCGAGCACACACCCCGGGACGACATCCAAGAGCTGCTCATCTGCAACAGGAAGCACTACGACATCAGCGGCCTCGCACGGATCATCAGCGGCGCCGCCTCGGACTCCCCTTCCACCTCGACTCCGCTTGCGCCGGAAGACGAACGAGCCCTCGCCAAGAGGGCCGCGGACCTGGGGTTCTCCGTGATCGCCAGGCCGGACAAGACGAAGAGACCCGAGCCGGTCTTCGGCCACATACCCGGCGTTGTGGAACAACATCTCTTCCCCACCCGGTACGACGCGCATCTCCTCGGCGTTCATCGCGCGCTCCAAGCCGGCATCGTCGGCACCAGAAAAGAAGGTGCCGAATCCATCGTCGTCTCCGGCGGTTACGAAGACGACGAAGACCAGGGACACACGATCATCTACACCGGTCACGGTGGCCAAGACGAGCGCAAGCGCCAGATCCGGCACCAGAGCTTCGACGACCCGGGCAACGCTGCGTTGCAAACCAGCACGTTCACCGGAAGGCCGGTGCGCGTGGTACGTCGGGCGAACGCGTCCAACGGCAGCGCGTCCGGGTCGGGGTACAGCTACGCAGGTCTTTTCGTCGTTGAAGAGTCCTGGCACGCGCCCGGTCTCCGCGGGTTCGAGATGTGCCGGTTCCGGCTCGTCAAGCTGCAAGAACCGGACGCTTCGGCGCCTGCTCCCGAGGCTCCTGCGGAACAAGCGCCCGTTGGGACCCGAACGCCTGGCCGTCGCAGGCGCACCTCCGACGAGGTCAGCAGGCTCAGCGCGGTGCGGCGATACGTGCTAGCGGCCTACGACTACACCTGCCAGGCGTGCCGCGGAGAACTGTTGATCAATGGCACGCCCTACGCCGAAGGCGCGCACATCCGCGGAGTGGGCGCACCGCACCACGGTCCGGACGAGATCGACAACATGCTGTGCTTGTGCCCGAACTGCCACGTCCAGCTCGACAAAGGGGCTCTCTTCATCGAGGCGGATCTGACCGTCGTTCGGAACGGGGTCCGGGAAGCCAAGCTCCACACGGTTGCGTCCTGCCTCCCCGCCGCTGAGCACCTGGAGTACCACCGGGCGAGGAAATCCCCGCCACCCGCGAACCCCGACTAGACCGCACCGCGCCGAACAACCTTTCGTGGTTGTCGGTACGAGCTTCCCGCGCGGGAGGTCTTCGGGGGCCTCGGGGGATGAGGGCGAGGGCATCGAACGCGGCGGGGCGGGCGTCGAGCTCCCCGGCGGAGGTCTAGCTCGACGGCCGGGTGGGGGCCGTGGTTCGAGCGGAACGCGTCGGTGGCGGTTCTGCGCGGTGGAACACGTGCAGTCCGCAGTGGACGGAAGTCATGCCGCGTCGGCGGCGAGTTCGGCGGCGCGGGCGGCGACGCGGAGTTCGCGGCGCTCGCTTTCGCTGAGGCCGCCCCAGATCCCGGACAGGTCCGCGTTGCCGAGCGCGTAGCGCAGGCAGTCCTCGCGCACCTCGCAGGAACCGCAGATGCGCTTGGCCATCTTCCCGGACTGACCCTTCTCCGGGAAGAACGCGTCCGGGTCGGACTGGGCGCACAGCGCCGACTGGTACCAGTCGGCCGCGCCGGTCGGGGCGGTGATCGCGTCGATGATCTTGATCATTCGTACCTCTCATTCGTGCGGATCAGCACGGGTCGGAATTGCTCGTGTTCAGCGGTCGGGACCGGCCAGGTCGCGCACGCACGTTTCGCAGCGGGACCACTCGTCGAGCTTGCTGCCGAATGCGGGAACGGTCACGCATCCGCACAAGGCCACTCGGCCGTCCACTCCGCCTATGCGGACTTAGCGGGCATCAGCGGGCACGTGGTGCAGCACCTTCTGCAGAAGACCAGGCCACCAGCGCACGGCTTCGTTCATATTCACTTCTTCCCGAGGGGCGATCCGAGGCACGGCGCGAGTCCGCGCGGGATCGAGCGGAAGTTCGGATGCGCCGCGGAATCGCGGGGCGGACTCGCCCGGCGGAAGCGGCGGAAAAGGGAGCGGCGCAGCGACGCTAAACGCGCGTCGGCACCGGTCTCCGCGCGCCGGCGCGACAGCGACCGGAGGTCACATCACCGCAGCTCAGCGCATTTCCCGGGGCGTTCGGTGCGCCGGTCGTCCCGAATCCGCGCAGCCCGGGGGCGGGGCAGCGGACGGCGGGATTCGACCGGCCGCCACCGCGGGCGGTCGGGCACCTGATTTCGGCCCAGCAACTCTTCTCCTGTTCGGCGTCTCGTGCGCCGGACCGGGCGAAGCCCCGAACCACCCGATCCGGCTGAAAGAGGGGCTCACGCGACGGTGCGACGACTCATCGCGGAGCGAAATGAATTCCGAGAACCGCCCGGTCAGCGACCGGACGAACCACCGCACAGCGCTACCCCTGCGAACGAAACTGCCGCTGCACGACGCGGTGGCCACCGGAACGCGGTGCTATGTCACGAGTTCCGGCGACCGCCACTTTAACCACAACATTCGGAGTTGTCCAGCAACCCATTTCGAACGCATCACGGCGCATTACCGAGCGCCCCGCGAAATCCGAAGTGGACGGGTGGTGACCGGTACCGGATCAGCTCCGCCACGCCTCCCTGCCGTGCATCACCAACGCGTAGACCACCAGCACGTCCACCACGATCGCCACCGAGGACCACAGCGGCGAGGCGGCGAACAGCACGACGTTCGCCAGCACGCTCAGCACCGCCAGCACGACCGCGACCACCCGCGCCCAGGTCCGGCCGCCGAACAGGCCCATCCCCACGGCGGCCAGCACCACGCCCAACAGCAGGAAACCGAGGCCGACGCCGTAGAGGTCGAGCCGCACCCACTCGCCGCCGGGCGTGAGATAAGTGGTGCCCGAGCGGGCCAGCGCGAACAGGCCGTTGACGATCTGCACGACTCCGGTCAGCACCAGCATGAACGCGGCGAAGTACACCCAGCCCACCCAACCGGTGGGGCGCTGCCGGGGATGCGGGACGAGCGTAGCCATGACGACCTCCGAGGCGGGACCTCCGATCACCACGCTGCCCCGCCCGGCAGCGCGGGCCCAGGGCCGAAAGCCCCATTCCGATTTCTTGCCGGTGTCACCGGTTCGGCGGTACCGTGAGCGACCTCGGCCCTGGTCGAGCGCCCGGATCAGGCTCCTCGCGCCGCCGGTCGCGGTCGGCTCGGCACTCCCGCGCACCGCCGCGGAACGGAGATCTTGTGAACGCATTCCCTCCCCTGCCCGGCACCGGCTTCCACCGCACCGGAACCCAGGTGGAGACGGAACGGCTGCTGGGGGCGCTGGCCGCCGACATGCGCGAGTACGCCATCTTCGCCCTCGACGCGGACGGCCGGGTCACCACCTGGAACCGCGGCGCCCAGCTGATCAAGCAGTACACCAGCGAGGAGATCATCGGCAGGCACTTCTCCACGTTCTACCCGGCGGAGTACATCGCATCCGGCTACCCGACGTGGGAGTTGGAGCAGGCGGCCGCGCACGGCTTCTTCATCGACCGCGGCTGGCGGCTGCGCAAGGACGGTTCCGCGTTCTGGGCACACGTGGTGATCACCGCGCAGCGCACCACCGACGGCACCCTCGACGGGTTCATCAAGGTGACCAGGGACGAATCGGAGGCGTTCGCCCAGCGCGAGCGCTCGGACCGCCGCTTCACCGACCTGTTCCAGCTGGCGCCGACGGGCATCGCGCTGCTCGACGAGCGGGACCGGATCCTCGACGCCAACGGCGCCCTGTGCGAACTGCTCGGGTACCGCCCGCACGGCCTGGTGGCCGCCGAGCTGATGCACCCGCTGGACGGGGTGGCGGGCCTGGTGCCGCGCGCGGTGCCGCCGGGCCACGACCGGGCGCCCGGGTCGGTGGCGCAGCGGCGGCTGGCGCAGGCGGGCGGGCAGCCGATGTGGTGCGAGGTGCGGTGCGCGGCGTCGGTGGACCACGACGGGAACCGGTTCTGGCTGGCCGTGTTCCAGGACCTCACCGAGCAGGTCCGGCGCACCGAGACCTTGCACTTCCAGGCGACCCACGACCAGCCGACCGGCCTGCTGAACCGGCGCGGCGTCAACGAAGTGCTCGCGCCGTTGCTGTCCGCCGACACCGCGGGCCGGGTCGGGGTGCTGTTCTGCGACCTGGACAACTTCAAGCGGTTCAACGATTCGCTGGGCCACGACGCGGGGGACGAGCTGATGGCGACGCTCGCGCGGCGGCTGGTCGACGAGCTGCCCGAGTCGTGCACGCCGGCCCGGCTGTACGGCGACGAGTTCCTCGTCATCTGCTCGAACCTGCCGGGCTGCGGCGGCATGGAGGCGCTGCACCGCACGGTCTCGGACATCCTGTGCGCGACGACGCCGCTGCGCGGCAGGCTGCTCAGCGTCACGGCCACCTTCGGCGCGGCGACCGCGCAGGACGGCATCACCCCGGCGGAGCTCATCCGGTCGGCGGACGCGGCGATGTTGCAGGCGAAGCGGCGCGGGCACGGCCGCACCGCGCCCGCGAGCGCGCCCGCGCAGCTGGCGCTGGAGGAGGAGCTGCGGGAGGCGTTGGCGCACGACGGCCTGGAGCTGCACTTCCAGCCGGTGTTCCGCCGCGACGGCTCCATCACGCTCGCCGAGGCGCTGGTGCGCTGGCCGCACCCGGAGCGCGGCCTGCTGCGGCCGGACACGATCCTGCCGGTCGCCACCCAGGGCGGGATGCTCGCGGACCTGGACCGCTGGGTGCTGCGTGCGGCGCTGCGCGAGGCGACGGGCTGGCAGCGCATCGGCGGCCGCGCACCCGGTGTCGCGGTGAACCTCTCCGGGCTCTCGCCGGAGGACGACGGCTTCCACGAGGAGATCACCTCGGAGATCGCCGCCAGCGGCATCGAACCGGGCCGGGTCGTGCTGGAGATGGTGGAGACGGTGCTGGTGGAGCTGCCCGCGCGGCCGCGGGGCGTGATGAGCGGGCTCGCCCGGGACGGGGTGCGGTTCGCGATGGACGACTTCGGGACCGGCTACTCGTCGCTGGCGCGGCTCAAGGACCTGCCCACCCAGATCGTGAAGCTGGACCGCCGGTTCGTCTCCGGGATGGGCACCGATCCGGTGGACCTCGGCATCACCCGCGCGGTCATCGAGCTGTCGCACGCGATGGGCCGGATGTGCATCGCGGAGGGCGTGGAGAACACCACCCAGCACGACCTGCTCGACCACCTCGGCGTGGACGCCTACCAGGGTTTCCTGTTCGCCCACCCGGCCCCGGCCGAGAACCTGCGCGCGCTGCTGGCCAACTCCGCCCGCGCCTGACCTCGTACGACGAGGGGCCGCACCGGAACCACAGGGGGGCCCGGGGGGGGGGGGGGGCGGGGGGGCGCCCCCGCCCCCGCCGCTGATTTAGGGGGGCGATAAGCGGCGCCGGGGGGTGACTCTTTTTGGGGGGGTGGCG
>NZ_JAIUKC010000019.1:0-64217 GCF_020177435.1 Saccharopolyspora sp. 7B
CCCCGGTCCCCCCCGCGGCGCCGCGCGCCCCCCCCCCCCCCCCCCCCCCCCCCCGCCCGCCCGCCCCCCCCCCCCCGCCCGCGGCCGCCCCCGCGGCGGCGTGCGCGGCGAGCGTCAGGCGCGTTGCGGTTCCTTGAGGCCGGAGCCGATCCCGGTGAGGGAGCGGACCTCCATCTCGGCCTGCTTGACCGGGTCCTGGTCCTTCTTGCCGAGCAGGGTGCCGAGGAAACCGGCCAGGAAGCCCAGCGGGATGGACACGATGCCCGGGTTGGTGAGCGGGAACAGGTCGAAGTCGGCGTTGGGGAACATCGCCGAAGGCCGTCCCGACACCGCGGGCGAGAACGCGATGAGCACGATGCACGACACGAGGCCGGTGTACATCGACCACAACGTCCCGGTGGTGTTGAAGCGCCGCCAGAACAGCGAGTACAGCATCGTCGGCAGGTTCGCCGAGGCGGCCAGCGCCAGCGCCAGCGACACCATGAACGCCGCGTTCTGCCCGATGGCCGCGATGCCGCCGACGGTGGAGAGCACGCCGACCACGAGCGCGGTGAGGCGGGCGACTCGGATCTCGGAGCCGGTGTCGGCCTTGCCGCGCTTGATGATGTTCGCGTAGACGTCGTGCGCGAACGAGGCGGACGCGGTGAGCGTGAGGCCCGCGACGACCGCGAGGATCGTGGCGAACGCGATCGCGGCGACCACGCCCAGCAGCCAGGAACCGCCGATGCGGTGGGCCAGCAGCAGCGCCGCCGAGTTCTCCCCGCCGGGCGCGTTGGTGATCGCGTCGGAACCGACCAGCGCGGTCGCGCCGAAGCCGAGCAGCATCGTCGCCAGGTAGAACACGATCATCGTCCAGGTGATCCACACGACCGAGCGGCGCGCCTCGCGGGCGCTGGGCACCGTGTAGAACCGCATCATGATGTGCGGCAGGCAGGAGATGCCCAGCACGATCGCCATCGCCAGCGAGATGAAGTCGATCCGCGACAGCGAGGTCTGGCCGTACTGCGCGCCCGGTTCCAGCAGCGCCTGGCCGAGCGGGCTGTTGGCCGCCGCCTGCTCCAGCAGGCCGGAGAGGTCGTAGGAGAAGCGGCCGATCAGGAACACCGCCATCAGCGACACGCAGATCAGCAGCAGCGTGGCCTTGATGATCTGCACCCAGGTGGTGCCCTTCATGCCGCCGACCAGCACGTAGAAGATCATGATGAGGCCGACGGCGACGACGACCATCGCCTGCCCGAACTTGCTCTGCACGTCCAGCAGCAGCGCGACGAGACCACCGGCGCTCGCCATCTGCGCGACCATGTAGAAGAACGAGATGACCAGCGTCGTGTTCGCGGCGGCCGCGCGGACGGGCCGCTGCCGCATCCGGTAACCGATCACGTCGCCCATCGTGAACCGCCCGGTGTTGCGCACCAGTTCGGCGATGAGCATCAGTTCGATCAGCCACGCCACGAGGAACCCGACGGAGTAGAGGAACCCGTCGTACCCGTGCACGGCGATGGCCCCGGCGACGCCGAGGAACGAGGCGGCGGAGAGCCAGTCACCGGCCAGCGCGATGCCGTTCTGCGCGCCGGTGAGGTTGCCGCCCGCCACGTAGTAGTCGGAGGCGGTCGTGTTCCGGTTCGACACCCGGTACACCACGAACAGCGTCAGCAGCACGAATCCGGCGAAAACGCTGACGGTGGTCGTCGGGTCGCCGACGGCCCCGGCCGCGATGGTGGTCGTCATCAGCGGTCGGCCCCTTCCTGCTCGCGCAGCTGGTCCACCAGCGGATCGATGCGCCTGCGCACGTACCGCCCGTAGAGCACGGTGACGATCGCGGTGGTGACGAACTGGAGCAGCCCCAGCACGATGCCCATGTTCACGTAGCCGTACACCTGCCGGCTCATGAAGTCCTCGGCGTAGGCGCCGAGCGCGACGTAGGTGAAGTACCAAGCGAGGACGAGCAGCGTCACCGGGAACACGAACCACCGGAATCGACGCCGGAGCGCGACGAAATCGTCGCTTTCCTGAATTGCGGCGAAATCGGTTCCACCCGAGTTCGCGGGGCGCCGGAGGCTGTGTTTCGAGATGTTGCCGAATCGTGGCTCGGCGTACTGACCGTCAAGCCGGTCTCGGCTTCGGTTCTCCGACGTTCGGGGCATGCTGTGGATCCTTCGGGCTTGCTCGCGCGTCAAGGAATCCGGAGTCTATCCCCTCGGGGCCAAAGAAACACGTGCGGGCGCTATCCGAACTTCCAGCTACATCAGCGCAAATAATTGGTCTCGAAACGGTCACAACATTGGTCACGGGACCAACACGATGCGCTACACGGCGTAACCGAGACTGAGGCGTTTTGTAATTAATACGTGCGTTTCGCCCGACTCGAACGGGCACTTTCCCGTGCGTAGCAAGGCCCTTCCCGCCCACCAGCAGCGATCACGAATCGTGACGGGTGATCCGGACCCCAGCGCACCCCGCCTCGATTGTTCGCCAATTTCCCGTTTGACCAGGCAGGTAGCATCTCGAATTCGTGCGCCCCTCACGTGCCGGGGCGCGTTTCCGGTACCAGCCACCGGAACCCTTGCACCAAGGAGGTTTACTTGTGACAGTGCGTGACGGATTCTCGGTCGTTGCGCCACCGACCTGGAACCGTTGGCTAGTCCCACCCGCCGCGCTGGCCATCCATCTTTCCATCGGGCAGGCCTACGCGTGGAGCGTTTTCAAAAGCCCGCTGGAATCGAGCCTCCAGATTTCCGGGACCGGTAGCGCGCTGCCGTTCCAGGTGGCCATCTTCTTCCTCGGGCTGTCGGCGGCGTTCGGCGGCAAGTTCGTGGAGTCCCGCGGCCCGCGCTGGGCCATGCTGGTCTCCACCATCGCCTTCGCCTCGGGCTTCCTGATCTCCGCCCTGGGCATGTACCTGGGGCAGTACTGGCTCGTCGTCGTCGGGTACGGCGTGGTCGGTGGCATCGGCCTCGGGATCGGGTACATCGCACCGGTGTCGACGCTGATGAAGTGGTTCCCGGACCGCCCAGGTCTGGCCACGGGCATCGCCATCATGGGCTTCGGCGGCGGCGCGATCATCGCCTCGCCGTGGTCGACCGCGATGCTCGACGCCTTCGGCAAGACCACCAGCGGCATCGGCAGCACGTTCCTGGTGCACGGCATCGTCTACGCCGTGTTCATGACGCTCGGCATCCTGCTGGTCCGGGTTCCCCCGCCGGGCTGGACCCCGCCGGGCTGGACCCCTGCCGCCGCGGCCAAGAGCACCAACCCCATCAAGGTCTCGGCCAACAACGCGCTCCGCACGCCGCAGTTCTGGTTGCTGTGGATCGTGCTGTGCCTGAACGTGACCGCGGGCATCGGGATCCTGCAGAAGGCCTCCCCGATGATCCAGGACTTCTTCGCGGGGACCAGCACTCCGGTAGCCGTCGCCGCGGCGACCGGGTTCGTGTCCCTGCTGTCCCTGGCCAACATGGGCGGCCGCTTCGCGTGGTCGGCGCTGTCCGACCGCACCGGGCGCAAGAACATCTACCGGGTCTACCTCGGAGTGGGTGCGCTCGCGTACCTGCTGCTGCTGTTCGCGGGAGACAGCAGCGTCGCGCTGTTCGTCGTCGCCGCCATGCTGATCATGTCGTTCTACGGGGCGGGCTTCGCGACGATCCCCGCCTACCTGAAGGACCTGTTCGGCACCTTCGAGGTCGGCGCCATCCACGGCAGGCTGCTCACCGCCTGGTCGGTGGCGGGCGTGCTCGGGCCGGCCATCGTGGACGCGCTCGCCGACTCCGGCGAGGCCGCGGGCAAGTCCGGTGCGGACCTGTACACGGTGTCGTTCTACCTGATGACCGGCGCGCTGGTGATCGGGTTCGTGGCGAACGAGCTGATCCGCCCGGTGCACTCCCGGTTCTACGAGCCGGAGCAGGCCGCGGCGGAGGCCGAGTCCGGTTCCGGCGACGCGGCGGAGACCGCCGAGTCCGAGTCCGCGGACTCCGCGAAGTCCGAGCAGGCCGACGCGGACGACTCCGCGGCGGAGAAGGCCGACGAGTCGACGGACACCGCGAAGGCGTCCAGCACGTCCGGCGAGCAGAGCAGCTGAGGGGCGAGAGATGACCGAGCAGAAAACCGCACCCGAAGGCGGGATCGGGGTCAAGGCCCTCCTCACCGTGTCCTGGCTGTGGGTGGGCGTCCCGTTCGCGATCGGCGTCTACCAGCTCGTGATCAAGGCGGCGCAGCTGTTCGCGTGAGCGGCGCCGCCCGGTGATCGACCGGGCCGAAAAACACTGAGGCCGACCGTCCAGCTGGACGGTCGGCCTCAGTTGTGATCACCCCCGGATCGCGGGGAGTCCCCGGCCCGGGTTCACATCGCCTGGAAGGCGAAGATCAGACCACGCGCACGGACTCGGCCTGCGGGCCCTTCGGGCCCTGCGTGACCTCGAAGGAGACCGTCTGGTTCTCCTCCAGGGTGCGGAAGCCGGCGGCGTCGATGGCCGAGTAGTGGACGAAGACGTCGGGTCCACCCTCGGACGGCTCGATGAAGCCGAAGCCCTTCTCCGAGTTGAACCACTTCACGGTGCCCTGTGCCATGTTCCTGCTCCATCCTGGTAGCTGGTCGGTTCCGGTGCCAGGTCCGGCACCGGGGTCGCGGATCTCAGACGGCGACTACTCCAGCTACTCCCAAGACAGCAGCTCGCCCGCATCAGCACTCCTGCGAGCGTGCGAAAAACACGAACCCAGAAACAACGACCGCCATCGAGAATACACGTCGGCCCGCGGAGGTCCGAGCCCTCGACCGCCCCGCCCGCGCCGCGCACCAGGCGGAGGCCGGTCTCCGCTGCGGATTCAGCCCGTGGCGAACCCCCGATCGTGGCGGAGAACACCGCCCGCCGAGCCGCGATCCGCGCTCCCCCGGGCGGCTCGGGACCCCCGGCTAAGATCGCCGCGTGCCGCCGACAGGCGCGGACGCCGGGCCCGCGGATCGTCCGCCGCGGCGCGGAAGGAGCACGGATGCGCATCCCGCCGAGCGCGCCGCGGCCGCTGAACCCGATGGCCGCCGCCGGGTGCGGAGTGGTCTCGCTGGCCCTGTTCCTCGCGATCCCGCTGGCCGGTGCCGCGGACCCGACGCTCGGCGACCTGCCTTCGCCCGGCGAGGGCCGGTGGTGGCTGCTGGGCGCGGTGCTGCTGGTGCAGGCGGTCACCGCGGTGCAGGTGAACCGCCGCCCCGAGGTGGTGCTGCCGCTGGTCGCCGGGGTTCCGCTGGTGGCGGCCTGGTTCGGTCCGAACGCGGCGTTCAGCACCACCGCGGTGACCTTGATCGCGTCGGTGTACCTCGCGGTCGTGGCCCGGATGCGGCGGCCGCGGGTCGTGCTGCCCGCCGCGTGGCTGCTGGTGGCGACCGCCCAGGCCTGCAACGAGGTGCGCGGCGGAGCGCTGACGGTGCCGGAGGCGCTGCTGGCCGGGCCGGCGCAGGCGCTGGTCGTCGTCGGGCTGCCGCTGCTGGCCGGGTCCGTGGTCGCGGCGCAGCGGGACGCCCGCGACGCCCGCGAGCAGGAGGCGCGGGCGCTGCGGCGCGAGCAGGGCGCGCTGCTGGAGGCCGCGGTGTCGCAGCAGCGCGCCGCGATGTCCCGGGAGCTGCACGACATCGCCGCGCACCACCTGTCCGGGATCGCGCTGATGGCGGCGGTGATCGACCGCCGGATCGACTCGGACCCGGCGGCGGCGAAGGAGGCGGCCCGCGAGATCCGGCAGCAGAGCACCGCGGTCCTCGACGACCTGCGGCGGCTCGTCGGGCTGTTGCGGGAGGATCCGGGTGCGGAGTCGCCGGTCGCCGCGCTGGAGGCGGTGCCGGAGCTCGTCGCCCAGCGCCGGGCCACCGGTGCGGAGATCGACCTGGTGCTGCCCGAGTCGGGGACCGACGGCGTCGGCCCGCTCGCCCAGCTCGTCGCCTACCGCGCCGTCCAGGAGTCGCTGGCCAACGCGGCGGCGCACGCCCCGGGCGCGCGCTGCGCGGTGGAGATCGGCGCCCGGGACCGGGACCGCGTGCAGGTCGTCGTCCGCAACGGCTCCCCCGCCGCCGCGGGCGCGGGACCGGGCGGCGGGTACGGCCTGCTCGGCATGGCCGAGCGCGCCCAGCTCGTCGGCGCCGACCTGGACTACGGCCCCACTGCGGGCGGCGGCTGGGAAGTGCGCCTGCTGCTGCCCCGCGAAGACCCGTCCCCCGCGGCGTCCGCGCCGCCGACCCCGGAGGCAACGGCGTGATCCGCGTCCTCGTCGCCGACGACCAGCACCTGACCCGCGCCGGGCTGTCGGCGCTGCTGGGCGGCGAACCCGACATCGAGGTGGTGGGCCTGGCCCGCGACGGCACCGAGGCGCTGGCGATGGCCCGCGAACTGGCGCCCGACGTGGCGTGCCTGGACATCCGGATGCCGGGTCGCAGCGGCATCGAGGTGGCGGCCGAGCTGTGCGCCGCGGACGCCGACCCGCAGGTGGCGGTGCTGGTGCTGACCACGTTCGACCTGGACGACTACGTGTTCGGCGCGTTGGAGGCCGGTGCCTCCGGGTTCCTGCTCAAGGACGCGGAGCCGGACGCGATCGTCGGCGCGGTCCGCCAGGTCGCCGCCGGGCAGGGCACCATCGACCAGAGCCTGACCCGGCGGATCCTGCGCGAGTTCGTGCACCGCCGCCGCCTGCAACCGGTGACCGCGCGCCGGGCCGGGGACCTGCTCACCCCGCGGGAGCACGAGATCCTGCTGCTGCTCGCGCAGGGCATGTCGAACGAGGACATCGCCCGCGCCCTCGTCGTCGAGGTGTCCACGGTGAAGTCGCACCTGGCGCGGATGCTGCCGAAGCTCGGCGTGCAGTCCCGGTTGCAGGCGGTGGTGTGGGCGTACCAGAACCACGTGGTCGCGGTCCCGTGACCGGCTCCCCGGTCGCGGGCCGGGACAGGGGCCGCGCGGGGGGGCGGCGCGGCGCCCCCGGCCCCCCGCCCCCCGGGGGGGGGCGCCGGCCCCCCCCCGGGGGGCCCCCCCGGCCCCCCCCCCCCCCCCCCCCCCCGCTGGGGCGCGACGAGCACCCGTCGGCCCGGGTCAACCCCGGTAACCGAGCCTGCCCTTGGTGCCGACCAGCACGAGCAGGGAGGCGACGACCGTCCCGGAGGCCATCGCGATCATCGCGAGGTCCACGTCGATCGTCGGGAACATCTCCGACCACACGAGCGTGGAGAAGTTGTTCGCGCTCACGTGCAGCAGCATCGACAGCGGCAGGCTCTCCCCGGTGCGGTTGAACACCCAGGTCATGACGATGTTGAACGAGATGCAGAAGACGGCGAACGCCACCGGCAGGGTCCAGTGCGCGTGCGGCCAGCGGCCCCATTCGGTGAAGAACAGCGGCAGGTGCCACACGGTCCACAGCGGGCCGAGCACCATCGAGCCGGCCAGCGGCCCGAACCGGCGTTGGAGGCGGGGCAGCGCGAAGTCCCGCCAGCCCGGTTCCTCCGCCAACCCCGTCGTGATCATCTGGATGAGCAGTCCGGGCACGTAGGCGGCGACCACCATCATCGACGGCGCGTGCACCTGCCCGCCGGAGAAGGCGTACCCGGCGGCCAGCATCGTCACCGGCACGCCCAGCAGCGTGATCGCGTACCAGTGCCAGCGGACCCGCCACCGCCACATCCGGCCGACCCAGCGGCGCAGCCCGGCGCGCCCGTCCGCGATCGCCGTCACCAGCAGCGCGGACCCGATCGGTCCGAGGTAGGCGCCGGGCAGCATGCCGAGGAGCTGGCTGGTGCCCAGCACCTCCGGGAAGCGGAAGTCCCACACCCCGATCCCGTTGCGGGACAGGATGTAGGGCACCCAGGCCGACCAGCTCAGGCCGTTGGCGAGCAGGAAGAAGCTCAGCATCGGGCGGCGCCGGATCAGTCCGCGCAGCCCCTTCGTCGGTTCCGCGGTCTCCCGCGTGGTGATGTCCTTCGTGGTCACGTACTGGAGCCAACCAGCGGAGCCCCGCCCGCTTCGAGCTCCGGAAGGTCGAACCCGGGCGCTGCCATCGAAAGTTGCAAGCGGGTGTCCACTGCGGACGCGGCCGTCGGCCCGGACGTCGCGGGTCGTCGCGCTCGCGGTTGCCGGCGTCTCCAGCATGCTGTACATGTACCTACATGTATAAACAGGTCTCGCCGGGGAAACGGCAGCAGATCGTCGACACCCTCGCGCAGCGCATCCGCGACGGCCACTACCGGCTCGGCGAGAAGCTGGACGGGGAACTGCGCCTCGCCGAGGAGTTCGACGTCTCGCGCGGCACCGTCCGGCAGGCGCTCAACGAGCTCCAGCACCTGCGGCTCATCGCCACCGAGAGCGGACGCGGCTCGTTCGTCATCTTCAACGGGCACCAGCTCAGCCAGGACCGCGGCTGGGCCCAATCGCTCGCCGACACCGGCAGCGAGATCACCGTCGCCGTCCTCGGCCTCGAACGCGTGGAGCGCGCCGACGTGCCGCTGCTGCCGCCCGAAGTGCGGCTCGACCGGGGCATCGCGATCCGCCGCGTCCGCATCCTCCGCTCCGCGGACGGCGTCGAACCGATCTCCTTCGAGCACTCCACCGTGCCCGCCGAAGGCACCCTCGAACAGCTGCCGGAGACCGGGCTGGTGAAGGGCTCGATCTCCCAGACCCTCGCGCAAGCCGGGTACCTGCTGACCCGCGGCACCCAGCGGGCGGACGTGCACTGGCTGGACGAGCGGGAAGCCGGGATCCTGCACCGCGAAGCGGGCAGCGCGTTCCTGCGCACCGCCCGCACCTCGTTCACCGACGACGGCCGGTTCGCCGAGCACGTCGTCTCGCTGCTCGACCCGCGGTACTTCACCCTCGCGCTGAACTTCGGCGACCAGCGATGAACGCCGAGCACGACCCGGCGTTCGACCGCGCGCACGGCGCCCTGCTCGGCCTCGCCATCGGCGACGCCCTCGGCATGCCCACCCAGTCGATGCCGCGGGACCTGGTGCGCGCGCGCTACGGCCGGATCGAGGACTTCGTCGACGGCGCGGCCGACCAGCCGATCGCGCCCGGCATGGCCGCGGGATCGGTCACCGACGACACCGACCAGGCGATGATCGTCGCGCGGCTGGTCGCGGACGGCGACGGGGGCATCGATCCGCACGCCTTCGCCGCGGAACTCATCGCCTGGGAGCAGGTGATGGTCGAGCGCGGCTCGCTGGACCTGCTCGGCCCCTCCACCAACGCCGCCCTGGCGAAGCTGCAGGCGGGCGCCCCCATCGAGGAGACCGGCCGCTACGGGACCACGAACGGCGCCGCGATGCGCATCGCCCCCGTCGGCATCGCGCACACCCCGGGCGAGCGCCTGCTCGACGCAGTCGTCGAAGCCAGCCGCGTCACCCACAACACCGGGCTCGGCATCTCCGCGGCCGCCGCGATCGCCGCCGCCGTGTCCGCGGGCGTCGACGGCGTGGACGTCCCCGGCGCGCTCGCGGCCGCCGCCACCGCGGCCCGCGACGGCGAATCGCGCGGGCACTGGGTGGCGGGCGGTTCGATCGCCGCCCGGCTGGAGTCCTTCCGCGCGAAGGCGCGGCGGCTCGGCACCGCGGAGTTCGCGACCTTCCTCTACGAGGTGGTCGGCACCTCGGTGCAGTCGCAGGAATCGGTCGTCGCGGCCCTCCTGCTCGTCGAACGCGGCGCCGACGACCCGTTCGCGGCGCTGTGCACCGCTGCTTCCCTCGGCGGCGACACCGACACCGTCGCCGCCATGGCCGGAGCGGTGCTGGGTGCCGTGCACGGCACCGCCGCCTTCCCCGCAGCGGCGGTCCACCGGGTCCTGGCGGTCAACGCCCTGGAACCGGCACCACTCGCGCGGCGGCTCCTCGCCGTGCGGCGATCGTCAACGGAGATGATGAGGTGACCCCTGTGTCCGAGACCGGATCCCCGGCGGCGAGCGCGCCGGAAGCACCCCCGGCCGGCGCGCTCGGAGCGGTCGAGCAGCGCGGCATCGAACCGGTGCCCGCCGCCGAACGCACCGGGAACCCGCTGCAGCTGTTCTGGGTGTGGTTCGCGGCGAACATCTCCGTGGTCGGTATGCCCCTCGGCGTCAGCCTCGTCGCCCTCGGCCTGTCCGCGTGGCAGGCGGTCGTCGTCGCGTTCCTCGGCTCGTTCGGCTCCTTCGCCGTCGTCGGCCTGATCTCCGTCGCCGGGCGGCGCGGCGGGGCGCCGAGCCTCACCCTGTCCCGCGCCGTGTTCGGCACCCGGGGCAACGCGGGGCCGACGGCGGTCGCGCTGGTGTCGCGGCTCGGCTGGGAGACGGTGAACACGTCCACGGCCGCGCTCGCGATCGTCACCATCGTCTCGCTGCTCGCGGGCACCGGCGGCGACGCGAAGTCCGCGCCGGTCGTCGCGGTCGTGGGCGTCGCGCTGTTCGTCGGCTTCACCGTCGCCGTCTCCGGGATGGGCCACGGCGCGATCCTCGTCGTGCAGAAGTGGTCCACCTGGATCTTCGGGGCCGCGAACCTGGCGATCCTCGGCTTCCTGGTCGTCAACATCGACTGGGCCGAGGTCGGCCGCGCCCCGGGCGGGGACCTCGCCGCGGTCCTGACCGGCATCGGGACCATCGTCGCGGGCACCGGCATCGGCTGGGCGAACTCCGGGGCCGACATGGCGCGCTACCAGGCGCCGAGCGTGCGCGCGGTGCCGCTGGTGATGTCCGCGTCGGCCGGTGCCGGCATCCCGCTGGTGATCATGATCGGCATGGGGTCGGTGCTCGGCTCGTCCGATCCGGCGATCGCCGCGTCCGCGAACCCGCTGGACGCGATCCGGGACACGCTGCCGCTGCCGGTCGCCGTGGGCTACATGCTGATCTCGTTCGTCGGGCTGCTGCTGTCGAACCACCTGTCGGTGTACTCGGCGGGGCTGACCACGCTCACCCTCGGGCTGCGGGTGAAGCGGGTGTACGCGGTGATCGTGGACGTGGTGGTCACGACGGTCGCCTCGCTGCTGTTCCTGCTGGTCGCGGACGGGTTCTACCGGCCGTTCACCACGTTCATCTCGCTGCTGGCGGTGCCGATCTCGGCGTGGGTGGGGATCTTCCTCGTCGACATGCTGCGGCGCCGCGAGTACGACCCGGTGGCGCTGCTGGACCTGACCCCGCGCAGCGCCTACCACTACCGCGGCGGGGTGCGGTGGGCCGCGTTCGGCCCGTGGCTGGCCGCCATCGTCTTCGCCGCGCTGTTCATGCAGGTCACGCCGGGCGATGTCCCGTGGTACACCGGGCCGCTGCACGAGACCTGGATCGGGGTGAACGGCATGGCGTGGCTGGCGGCCGCCGCCGTCGGCGGGCTGCTGTACGCGGCGTTCGGCCTGCGCTCCGCGGCGGGTCCGCGATGAGCGGGCGCGTCATCCACACCGGGCAGGGCGTCGTGGACCTGGTGCTGCGGGTTCCCGCGGTGCCCGCGCCGGGCGGTGACGTGTTCGCCTCCGGGCACGAGTTCCTCGCCGGCGGTGGGGTGAACGTCATGCTCGCCGCCGCGCGCGACGGGGCCCGCGTCGTGTACGCGGGCGGGCACGGGACCGGGCCGTTCGGGGACGTGGTGCGCGCGGCGCTCACCGCCGAAGGGGTCGAGCTCACCGCACCGGCCGATCCGGACCGGGACACCGGGTTCAGCATCGCGCTCGTCGACGACGGCGCGGAGCGGACGTTCGTCTCCACCGCCGGGGCGGAGTCCGAAGTGGACGCCGAGCAGCTGCGCCGCACCGCACCGGGCGACGCGGACGTCGTCTACGCGTCCGGCTACTCCCTGGTGCACGACGCCAACCGCGCCGCGCTGCTGGAGTGGTTGCCCACCGCCCCTGGCCGCGTCGTCGTCGATCCCGCCCCCGTGATCGGCGACGCCGACCTCGACGCGGTGCGCGTGCTGCTGGACCGCGCCGACGTGTGGACCACGAACGAGCGGGAGGCGCGGATCCTGCTGCGGCGCTTGGGATCCGAGTCCGCGGACGACGCGGCCGGAGTGGCGGCGGCGCTGGCCACCACCACGGGCCGCACCGTGGTGCTGCGCGCCGGACCGCGCGGTGCGCTGCTCACCCGGCCCGGTGGTGACGTGCTGCTGTGCCCCTCCCCCGCGGTCGACGCGGTGGACACCAACGGCGCGGGCGACGCGCACGCCGGGGTGATGGCGGCGCGGCTGGCCGCCGGAGCGGACCTCGAATCCGCGGTCCGGCGCGCGAGCATCGCCGCCGCGATCGCGGTCACCCGCTCCGGTCCCGCCACCGCGCCCACCACCGCCGAGGTCGATGCGGTGGTCCGCGCCTCGATCGCCGGCGGCTAGGCCGGGCGCGGCCGGGTCAGCAGCCGAGGCGGGTCGCGAGCTCGGCGGCCGAGGTGGCGGCGATGTCGCAAGTGACGTCGGCCGCGCGGTCCGCCTCGCGGTGCGGCCCCTTCTCGCCGGGCCGTTCCAAGAACGCGGTGCGCAGCCCGGCGGCGCGCGCCCCGTCCACGTCCCAGCGGTGCGCGGCGACCAGCAGCAGCTGGTGCGGTGCGACGTCCAGCAGGCGGGCGGTCGTCAGGTAGGCGGCCGGGGACGGCTTGTAGCTGCGGGCGAGCTCGGCTGAGGTGATCGCGTCGAAGGTCAGCCCCGCCGCCTTGACCAGGTCGGTCAGCAACCGGAAACCGCCGTTGGACAGCACCACCACGGTGTAGCGGGCCCGCAACCGCGCCACCAGGTCCGCGCTGTCCGGCCAGGCGGGCAGCCGGTGCCAGGCGCGCACCAGCCGGGCCCGGTCGTCCTCGCCCATCGCGCCGGCGACCCCGTGCTCGGCGAGCAGGTCGTCCAGCGATTCGCGGTGCAGCGCGTCCAGGTACGCCCACTCGCGTTCCCCGCGGTCGACCCGCGCCATCGCGGGCAGGTAGCGACCCCGCCAGCTCTCGGCGAACGCGGCGGGATCGAGCTCGACCCCGCGATCGGCGAACACCGCGCCGACCTGCTCGGTGATGCCGCTGTACCAGTCCACCGCGGTGCCGAAGATGTCGAACGCCACCACGCGCACGTCGTCGAGCATGCCGCCTCCTCGCCGGTCGTCCCGAGTTCGCTGACCCGTCAGTGACACCACGTGGCAGCGCTCGGCGCAAGCGGTGCCCGACCGCTCGACGTGGCGGCCGCGCGGCGACACCACCGCGGAGCAGGCCAGCGCTGTTCGTGAAGCTCGCCGAGGTCGGGTCGGGCACCGCGGCGTTCCTGCGCTGCGCGATCGCGCTCGTCGCGCTGGTGCCGTTGGCGGTGCGCGAGCACCGCGGGCACGGCCCGCTGGAGCCCGCGCTGCGGCGCTGGGCGGTGGCCTCGGGCGTCCTGCTCGGGCTGGACTACGTGCTGTGGACGCAGAGCATCCTCGACGTGGGCGCGGGGATCGCGACGGTGCTGAACAACGTGCAGGTGCTCGCGTTCCCGCTGCTGGCGCTGGTGTTCGGCGGCACGCCGATGGCGCGGCGGTCCCTGTTCGCCTGCCCGGTGATGCTCGCGGGGATCGCGCTGACCAGCGGCCTGCTCGTGCCGGGCGCGCAGGCGGCGCACCAGGGGCGCGGGGTGCTGCTGGGCGTGGCGTCCGGGGTCGCCTACGCCGGCTACCTGCACCTCAACCGGCTCTCCGGGCACCGCAGCCCGCGGCCCGTGGTGACGCCGGTGTGCCTGGCGACGGCGGCCGCCGCGGTGGTCACCGGTGGGGCCGGGGCGGTGACCACGGGGATCACCGTGGACCTCCCGGCGACGTCCTGGCTGTGGCTCGTGCTGCTGGCGCTGGTGGGGCAGGTCGCCGCGTGGCTGCTGCTGGCGGCGGGCGGTCGCGGGCTCGCGCCGGGCACGTCGGCGTCGCTGTTGCTGCTGCAGCCGGTCCTCGCGGTCGGGCTGGGCGTGCTGGTGCTGCGCGAGTCGCCGACCGCGGTGCAGCTCGCGGGGTGCGCGACCGTCGTCGCCGCCGTCTGGTCCGCGAACCGGCCGTCCACTTCGGACATATGACCTCGCGGCGGATTCGAGTCCACATCGGACGGACGGCTGCCGCCGACCGTCCCACCAGGTGGACGGACGACGGCTGCCACCGGCACCCGTCCCGGTACGAAACATCACCGAGCACGGCGCCTCGATCCTGCGGTACAAGGGATCCGACGGGCGCCTGCGCGTCTCGATGCGCCACCTCGACGAGGCGCTGTCGAGCGATGCGGTGCCCGCGCACAGCTTCGACCGCGTCGAGAAGCTCTCCCCCGGCGAGGTCGTCGACGTCGAGATCGACCTGCTCCCGATCGGCCTCGCGTTCCACCCCGGCGAGCAGCTCCGCTTCATCATCAGCGGCCGCAACCTGCTCGGGAGGATGATGCCCGGGATCCGCGAGTACGTTCCCGCCAACACCGGTCGGCACATCATCCACACCGGCGGCGACAGCCCTTCCTATCTGCAACTGCCCGTTCAGGCGCGATAGCCGGCCATCTCGGGAGTCCCGCACGACGGCATCCGGCGGGCGCCTCGGGGACCGGGACCGCCCGGCGGTTCGAAAGGACGACGAATGAGCACGACCACCATCACCGACGTGCGGCTGCTCGGATCCTCGGGTCCCGTCGACGTCACCTTCGCGGCCGGGACGATCTCCGCGGTCGAGCCCGCGGGCACCGCCCCGGCCGGAGGTGAGGTCGTCGCCGGGCGCGGCCGGACGCTGCTGCCCGGGCTCATCGACACCCACGTCCACCTGCTCGAACGCGCGCACCTGGCAGCGGCGGCGCGCGCCGGCATCACGACCGTCGTCGACCTCGGCACCCACCCGGACGAACTCGTCGACCGGTTGCGCGCCGAGGAAGGCGTGTCCGCTCTGCTCAGCGCCGGATCGGCCGCCTCGGCCCCCGGCAGCACCCAGATCGCACAGATGGGCTTCCCCGCGGAGAGCGGGGTGTCCGGCCCGGACGACGCCGAGCGCTACCTGGCGTGGCGCGCAGCGGCGGGTTCCGACCTGATCAAGATCATCATCGAGGATCCGGACATCACCGACGTCCCGGCGCTCGCCCCGGACGCACTCGCCGCGCTGGTCGCCGGCGCCCACGCGCGGGGCCTGCGCACCGTCGCGCACGTCGTCACCGCCGACTCCTTCACCCGCGGACTCGACGCCGGTGTCGACGTGCTGACCCACGCGCCGATCGATCGACCGCTGCCCGAGCCGACCGTGCGGCGGATGATCGAGCACCGCACGATCGCCTCGCCGACGCTCGTCATGATGCGCGGCGTGACCCGGGCCCGGTTCGGCGCGCACGCGGAGGAGGCGTTCGCCGCCGCGGTCGAAAGCGTGCGGCGCATGCACGCGGCCGGAGTGCCGATCGTGGCCGGGACGGATGCCAACGCCGCGCCGGGATCACCGGCCCCCGTCGCCCACGGCAGCTCGCTGCACGACGAGCTCCAGCTGCTCGGCGAAGCGGGCCTCTCCCCCACCGAGGCGCTGATCTCCGCGACGAGCGGCGCAGCGGCGGCGCTGGGGCTGGACGACCGGGGAACGGTCGCCCCCGGGCAGCGCGCGGACCTGCTCCTCGTGGACGGCGACCCCGTCGACGACCTCGCGGTGGCCCGCACGCTCGCCGGGGTCTGGGTGGCCGGGCAGCAGGTCGTCTGACGCGGCGAGCCGGGCACCGCGGCGGTGTTCCGCGGCCCCGGCCCCGCGGCGGATCCACCAGCACCCGAAGGAGAACGCACCTGGCACGAGTCCACATCGGACCGGGCACCGTCGCGGGCGCCGAGCACGACGGCGTCTTCCGGTTCCTCGCGATTCCCCCAACGCCGCACCACCGGTCGGCAGGCCCCGCCCGCACCGCCCCGTCGCGGCGCTCACCGGCGTCCTGGTCACGATGCTGATCTCGGCGGTTCTCCCGCGCCCGCGTGATCGACTTGCTGCGCTGAGTGACGGGCCCCCGAGCACACCGGCGACCCGGTTCGACGGCGACCCGAGCACGATCCGGTACGGCGGCGGGAACCCCGGTTCAGGACCGGGTCAGGACGATGCGCTTGCTGCTGTCGGCCGGCTGCGCCCAGGCGCGTTCGACGTCGTGGAGCGGGATCGGGTCGGCGTCCACGGCGAAGGTGCCGCGGGCGATCTCCGCCAGCACCTCCGGGGCCGCGGCCGCCATCTCCGCTCCGCTCAGCGAGCCCTGCCCGCTGCCGATCACGTCGATCCGCGAGGACCGCAGCGCCCCGGCGGGCAGCGCCGCCCGAGACCCGGCCGTCTCGCCGAGGTTGATCCAGGTCAGCGGGCGTGCCGGTTCGGGCCGGGCGGAGAGCAGCGCACCCATCGTCGTGACCGCCGGTTCGCCCCAGAGGAAGTCGAGGACCACGTCGACGTCCGGGGGTGGCGGGTCGCCGATCAGGGCCGTCCCGGTGGCGCCGCGCACCGCGGCCAGCCGTTCCGGGTCGCGCCCCACGGCGGTCACCTGCGCGGCGCCGAACAGCCGGGCCACCGCCACGGCCATCCGCCCGGTGCCACCGGTCGCGCCGAGCACCAGGACGTTCTTGCCCGGTTCCAGCGCGATCCGCCGCGTCAACGCGAGCCAGGACGCGATCACGCAGTTCATCGTCGCCGCCACCGCCACCGGGTCGGCCCCGTCGGGGAGGACGATGCTGCGCCGGGTGTCGATGACCGCTTGTTCGGCCATCGAACCGCTCCGGCCCCCGAAGATCGCGAAGAACCAGAGCCGGCCGTCCGGACCGCGCCCCACACCGTCGAGGCCCGGCACCAGGGGCAGCTCGTCGGGGGAGCTCGTGTAGTGCGAGCCGTCGGCCTGCATCCGGACTCGCGGATGGAGCCCGGCGGCCAGGACGTCGACCACGATCTCGTGCTCCTCGGTCGCTCGCGGGGAGGGCGTGTCCGCGTACCGGGGGCCGGTGCCGTACGCCGTGACCACTGCAGCTTTCATTCTCGGAAGTCCTTCCAGAGGCGGGAACGGGTGGACGAATGTCCGGAGGGAGGGAACCGGGTCCGCGCGTCGTGGGCGGTCCCTCGCCGTCATGATCGAAACTCTAAGCGGGCGCGGAGGTGCCGCCTATGCTCGAAGAACCGAGTTCTGTTCGCGATCGTCCGGAGGGCCGATGGATCCGCTGAGCGAAGTGCTGTCGCTGCTCCGGCCGCGGAGTCCGAGGACGGCCGAGGTCGACGCGGGCGGCGCGTGGGCGATCGAGCTCGACGACCTAGCCGGGCAGATCAAGTGCTACGCCGTCGTCGAGGGCTCGTGCCGGCTGACGGTCGAGGGCGGATCCGCAGAGCTGCCCGAAGGCGCCTGCTTCGTCATGCCGACCGGCCGCGGCGCCGTCATCGGCAGCGGACCGGACGTCGAACCGGCACTGGCCTCCGAAGTGCTCGGCCCGGCCCGCAGCGGGAGGGTCATCACCTACCAGGGCGGCGGCACTCGCGTGATCGGTACGCGGTTCGAGTTCGACAGTCCGAACGCGCCGGTGCTGCTGCGGTCGATGCCGACCCTCATGCGGGTCGACGCGTCCCGTGATCGTGCCCGGCTGCGCGGCGCGATCGAGCTCATGGCCGAGGAGGTCCGCGAGGCACGCCCGGGCTCGCACCTGGTCGCGCAGCAACTCGCCCACCTGATGCTGGTCCAGGCGCTGCGGCTGCACCTGGCCACTCGGTCCCCGGACGACGTCGGTTGGTTCGCCGCCCTGGCCGATCCCCGGTTGAGCGCCGCGCTGGAGGCCGTGCACGCCGACCCCGCCCACCCGTGGACCGTGCAGAAGCTCGCCGCCCGGGCCGGCATGTCCCGCACGACGTTCGCCGAGCACTTCCGGGCCCGCGCGGGCGAGACCCCGATCGCTTACCTGACCCGGTGGCGCATGATCCTGGCCGGCGAGAAGCTGCGCACCGGCGAGGACACGATCGCCCGGATCGCGAGCTCCCTGGGCTACCACTCCGAGCACGCCTTCAACGCGGCCTTCAAGCGGGAGGTGGGGGTTCCGCCCGGGCGCTACGCCCGCGCCGCCCGACCCGATCGGAACTCCGAGCGGGCCGCGGACGGCTGAACCACCGAGGATTCGTCCCGCCCACGACGCGCGGATCGTCGAGGTGGTCGACTTCCCGCACGGCTCGCACTCGGCGGCACGACAACGTCCACAAGGGACGGACACTCCGGCGACACCTCGACCCCGAGGCGGAAGAGGTGGTCGCGTTCGGCATCGGTGAGCTCGAACACCCGGGACAGCGCGATCATGAGTGGACGGCCACCCCGAACGGGGAGACCTCCTTCCGCGGAGAACCGATTCGAACGAAGTCCACAGTGGACGAATTCGGCCGAAGCCGAGAAGATCAGCCGCCGCGGCCGACGAGCACGTCGCCGTCGAGCGGCTCCCCCAGCCGCGGCGCTCGACCAGGTCGCCGCGTCGGACCGGTCACCTGCCACGAGCGCACGTGGCCGGGGCGAACCCGGCCACCGAGCGGCTCAGGCCTCGGGCCGCAGACCGCGCATCAGCACGTCGAGCAACCGGCCGGCCCTGGCACCGTGCTCGGGGAGGGGCGCGACGGTGAAGATGCCGATGAGACCGGCGGCCACGTCCTCGGCCGCGACGTCGCCGCGCAGTTCACCTGCCGCGTCGCCGGCGCGAAGCACCTCTTCGATCGCCGCGATCAGGTCGGCGTGGGTCCGGGCGTGCGCGATCTCGCCGGACTCGATCATGGCGAGCAGCGTGCCCAGCATGCCGTTCTTGGTCGCGACCCAGCCCCCGAACAGGTCCATCCAGCGCCGCAACGCCTCGGCCGGGGGCAGCTCCGCGAGCAGCCGGCGGGCGCCGTCGGTGAGCCGCTGGACCTGATCGCCGTAGACCGCGGCGACCAGGTCCTCGCGGGTGGGGAAGTGCCGGTAGAGGGTGGCGATGCCGACCCCGGCTTCGCGCGCGACCTCCCGCAGCGACGGTTCGGTCTCGGCGGACGCGAAGACGCGGGTGGCGACCTCGAGGAGCTGCCTGCGGTTGCGGGACGCGTCCGCTCGCGGCGCGCGGGTGCCTGACCTCTTCAAAACGGAACACGCTCCGGTTGTGCTACGGTTCGTCGAAACGGAGCATAGTCCGCTTCCCGTCCGCACCCCTCCCCGGAGTCCGATCAGCATGAGCACGTCCACCAGGACCAGCAGAGCCGTCCAGTTCGTCGAATCCTTCGGAGGGCCCGCGGCCCTCGACCTGCGCGAGGTGCCCGTCCCGGAGGTGGCAACGGGACAGGTCCGCGTCCGCGTCATCGCGGCCGGGCTGAACCCGATGGACTGGTTCATGACCTCGGACGCGGACGCCGCCGCCCGCTTCGGGCTGAGCTTGCCGTGCGGCTTCGGGAACGACTACGCGGGCGTCGTGGACGAGGTGGGCGACGGGGCCCGTGACGGGAACGGCGTCCGGTTCGAGGTCGGCGACCGGGTGTTCGGAGCCGCCGCTGGCTCCCGACGGCATCACCGCGGCCGTGGACCTGCACGGCACGGACGTGATCGCGGTGGCGCGCGAGCTCGGCGCACCCGGCTCCCGGCTGACCACGATCGCCGCCGTCGTGACGGCGTCCTCCCGGCGAACGGTGCCAACGCCGCTCCCGGCGCCATCGAGGAGATCGCCCGCCTGGCCGCGGAAGGCCTGCTGCGCGTGCCCATCGCGGCGACCTTCCCCGTCGAGGAGGTCCGCGCCGCCGTCGAGCTGCAGGCGGGACGGCACGTGCACGGCAAGGTCGTCGTCGACCTCCCCTGAGGGGCGCAACCGCCACGAGGTGGCCGCAGACCGGCTTCGAACCGACGCCCCGCGCTCGCGCGGATGCCGCGCTCCCCCCGGCCCACGGCGCTCGCACGGTCCGATGAAGCCACGCCGGAGCAGGGACCCGCGAGGCCGTCCGGAGGCGGCCCGCAGCGGCCGCCGAGATCACCCGCGCCCCGACCCGGATCTACCGCAGCGCTCTCACGGCGCGACCAGGACGCCTAGCGCCCTTCATCCTCATTCCGCCAGGAATGACGCGCGGGGTCGGCGACGATGGCGTTGAGGGCGGCGATGTGGCGCCGGTACGCCTGCCGCCCGGCCGGGGTGATGCGGTACCAGGTGGCGCCGCCTCTGCCTCGCCCGGTCTTCTTGACCTTGACGTAGCCGGCGTGCTCCAGCGTGTTCATCTGCTTCGACAGGTCCGAGTCGCTGATGCCGAGGTGGTCGCGCAGGAAGCCGAAGTCGGCGTGCTCACCGCCGGCCAGGACCGACATCGCCGCCAGGCGTTTGGGAGCGTGGATGACGGCATCGAGGTCGGAGAGATTCATCCCTCGCCCTCGACCCGTCGGCGGGTCCGCGCCGCTGCGTGTTCGTACGCCTTCTCGTACCACAGCAGCCCTCCCGTGACGCCCACGAACGTCACAGCCGCCGCCACGACACCACCGGCGAACACGGCGAGCAGCGCGATGGTGGCCGTCAGGACCGCCGCGCCGATCAGGTAGGCCCTGATGGCGGGCTTGAACTCCGCCGGTGCACCAGCGACGTCCGGCCATGCACCGCGCACCCGGCGGTACCGGACCTGGGCGATCAACGCGACGGCCACCAGCGCCAGCAGCGCCGCGGCGCTCCACAACCCGTGCAGCTCGGTCACCGCGAGGACGAGCGCGCAGGCCCAGGCCCCGGCTGCGGGGTAGTACCACCAGCGGGTCGGCAGGTAGTCGATCCAGGTGGCAACGGAGCCGCGCTCGGCTTCGGCCAAGGCGCGCCGCGGCGTGAAATCACTTTCCATGGTGGAAAACATATTCGATCGCTTTCCACTTCTGCAAGTGGAAAGTGGTGGGGCGGCGACCGGCACCGCGGAACGGATCAGAGCGTGGTTCGCCTGCCGGTGGGACGCAAGGTCAACGCCCGCCTGGATGCCCGGAGCCGCCACCCCGGCATCGGGGGGACGAGGAACCGGACGTCGAGAACAGCCACACCGGCAGCGCCCCGCACCTGCTCGCCGATCCGGTGGTGCGTAAGGGGATGGCGAAGCTGAGCGACCTCGGCCTCACCCTCGACACCTGGGTCGTCTTCCCCCAGCTCGATGACGTGGCCGCGGCGGCCGACGCGGTGCCCGACCTGTCCTTCGTGCTCGACCACTGCGGCGGCCCCCTCGGCTACGGGCGCTACGCCGGGCGCACCGACGAGGACTTCGCCACCTGGCGCCGCGGGGTGCGGGCGGTCGCCGAACGACCCAACGTCACCTGCAAGCTGGGCGGCCTCGTCGCCCGCCTCGCCGCGTTCGACTACCGCACCGCGGAACGCCCCGCGTCCTCCGCGGAGCTCGCCGAGCTCTGGCGGCCCTGGATCGACACCTGCATCGACGCGTTCGGCCCCGACCGGTGCATGTTCGAGAGCAACTACCCCGTGGACGGGGTCGGCGTCCCCTACCGGACGCTGTGGAACACCTTCAACGCATCACCGAGCCCCTGACCGACGCCGACCGCGCCCACCTCTTCGCAGGCACCGCCCGCCGCGTGTACGGCCTCTGAGGTCCGGAGCTCCTCGCCCGATCTCCGCCGGGGCGCCCGGCGCGGTTCGAGCGGTGGGGCCGGTGATGGGAGCCGGTGCGGGCGACCGAGGTGCTCGCGGTTTCCGACCGAGAAGAACCCGCGCTCGGCCGACCATCGCGGCTACGCGCGGTCGGTCGGGGTGTAGAGCATGACCCAGTGGTCGCGTTCGGGTTCGTGGAGGATCTCGATGCCGAACCGGGTCCAGCCGCGGCCGGGCCGGTGCATGTCCTTCACCGCGGATTTCCAAGCGCTGACCTCGCCCCGATCCCAGTGCTCGCGGAAGGTGGCGCTGGTGGCGGTGAGCTCGTCGCGGATCGCGCCGAGGTAGGCGTCGCCGGGGTACCGGCTGAGCGCGGTCCGCAGTTCGGCCGCGGCCACCCGCAGGAACAGGTCCGCCCCGTCGTCGCCGAGCAGGGCGGGCAGGTCCTCCGCGGTGAACGCCTGGAAGACGATGTTGCGCCCGTGCGGCCCGTCCCGTTCCAGCGGAGCGAGCAGTTCGGCGGCGGCCTCGTTACGGGCCAGCAGATCGAGGCGTCCATCGTGGACGGTCACCGGCGTGGTCGCGCCGAGGTCGTGGACCATCCGCAGCAGCCCGGGCCGGACCACCTGCTGCGGGGCCGCCGGTTCCGGCGGGGCCTCTCCCCCGAGGCGGAAGAGGTGGTCGCGCTCGGGGTCGGTGAGCGCGAACGCGCGGGACAGCGCGGTGAGGATCTCCCGGGACGCTCGCGTGGCCCGGCCCTGTTCCAGGCGCGTGTAGTACTCGACCGAGATGTTGGCCAGCGCGGCCAGTTCCTGCCGCCGCAGGCCAGGCACCCGCCGCCGGGACGCCCGCCCGCCTCCGACGGGTTCCGGTGGCGGGAGCATCGCCCGGCGGTGGCGCAGGTAGGCAGCGAACTCGCTGCGGTCCGTCGTTCCCACGCCCCCATCGTCCTAGCCTGCCCCGCGACCCGGCCAGATCGGAGCCTGGTCTTGCCGGTACCAGGCTCCGCGCGGTCTTCCGGGCGGCGCCGCAGGGCCGCAGGCTCGGGGATGCGCGGCCCGGCGCTCGGACCGCGCGAGCGACGAAGGAGACGTTGTCATGACCAGCACCGCGTGGACCCTCCCGATCCGGGCGGAGCGCGTCCCGGAGTTCCGGAACCTGCTCGACGAGCTCCACGCCCGGCACCTGCCCGGCCTCGACGCCCGAGCGCGGGAGGTCGGCTACGTCCGGGAGCGGATGTGGTTGCAGCCCAACGCCGACGGCAGCGCCGAGTTCATCGTCTACCTGGAGTTCGACGAAAGCGTCGACGTGCCCACCTTCGCGGAACGGCTGCGGACCTACGAATCCGAGTTCACCCGCTGGTGGACGCCCCGGTTCGAGTCCTTCGGCCTGCCACCTGCCTTCGGCGAGCCCGTCCTGAGCTGGGACGCCTGAGCCCGCCCCTCCCCCGACGAACACCGGAGATTCGAGCATGACCGACCAGGTACAGCCCGCCGCCCGCACCGCCCTGCAGATCGCGCAGGAGTTCATCCGCGCGGTCGAGGCGAAGGACCCCGACGCCGTCGACCGCTTGCTGCACCCGGAGGTGCGGCAGCTGTTCATGCACACGAAGGCCACCACGACGCCGGACGGTGTCGCCGACCTCATCGCCGGCCGTCGCCGCGGGCGCTGCGTGGCCGACATGAACGGCAAAGCGGACGTCGCCGCCTACACCCGGGCGCTGTTCGACAAGTTCACCCCACTGATCTGGCGCGACCACGAGTGGACGGTCACCCCGGACGGGGCGGTCTTCTTCCGCGGAACGGGCGACATGGCCCTGACCGGCAACGGCAAGCAGTACCGCAACGACTACGCCACCCGCTTCGACGTCGTCGACGGCCGGATCGTGCTCATGGCCGAATACGCCGACGCGCTGCGCTACGCAGGACTGCTGGTCCGCCCGAACGGCCCCGAGTTCCGCGGCCTCCTCCGCGCCCTCGGCCGCTGGATCTCACCCCGGCTCTCCGCCACGTCGGGGAGATGAGCGCGACCCCGTTCGTCATCGGCTCGCGGCCCGTTCGATCAGGGCTACGGCGGCGCGCGGGTCGTCGACTTCGACGACCAGGCGGGCAAAACGTTCGTCGTCGGTCAGTTCCACGACCACGGCCTTCTGCGCGTCGCGCACGGCCCAGAAGACCTTCTCACCGTCCTTGTGGAAGGTGCCCGCCGTGATCACCCCCGGCACGTGCGTACCCGGCGCCCGAATCCCCTTGGGCTCGCCCAGAACGCCCGGATCCATCGTGGCGCCCCGCACATGCGCCAGCGGAATGGTCAGCTTGCTCTTGTGCGCCCAGACCTTGTCCAGTCCCGCCATCTCCACGACCAGGTCCTGGCCCTGCACCCTGATTACCGCCACGTCAGATCTCCTTCGCCATCACCGGCCGCCGGCGCAACCAACGCCCCAGCAGCGCCTCGGTCGCACGCGGATCCCCCGTCGCCTCGTCCACCTCCGCGAGAATCAACGACACCAGGTCGGCGACCTCGGGATCGTCGAGCGCCCGATCGACCGCGGCGACCAGCAGCAGGTCCCACTCCGGCACATGATCCGGCTGAACCGCCCGGCCCAGGTGCGGGCGAACCTCGTGCTCGATGTGGTGGCGCAACGCCGCCAGGTACAGACCCCGCTTGCTGCCGAACACGCCGTAGAGGCTGTTGCGGTGCACGCCGAGCCGGGTGACCAGGTCATCGACGGACACCCCGTCGTAGGCGCGGCGCGCGAACAGATCCGCCGCTGCCGCCACGACCTCGTCCACGTCGAAAGTCCGCCGCCGTCCCATGCGACGACGCTAGCGCTTTCAGGAACGACCAGTCAAGAACGATCGGTCATGAAAACCTCGGGAGCCGGTCCGACCCAGCGCCCTCGCCTCGATGAAAGGCGGTTCCCGGAGGGCACTGCAGATCGCCCTGCCCGGTGATGGAGGGCGTGCCCGAACTGCGGCGGAAGCGGCCGGCAGGGCGGTGACGACTGCAGAACCTGCGACTGCACCGACCGGATCCAACCCGCCCGCAGGCTCGGTGCGGCGAGGCGGCAACACTCGCTCGACGCAGCCCGGCTACACCGGGTAGGACGACTAGAGTTGACCCGCCACCGACCCAGCCCCTACCCGACGCTCCCGGAGATGCCCGCGTGTCTGATCGGTTCGTTCACCTGCACGTGCACACCGAGTTCTCGATGCTCGACGGTGCCGCCAAGCACAACGCACTGTTCGCCGAGGTCGCTCGGCTCGAACAACCCGCGGTGGCGATGACCGACCACGGCAACATGTTCGGCGCGCACTCCTTCAACGCGCAGGCCAAGAAGTCCGGCATCAAGCCGATCATCGGCATCGAGGCGTACGTTGCTCCGGCGAGCCGCTACCACAAGAAACCGGTGTTCTGGGGCGAACGAGCACGAACCGGCAAAAAAGAGGTCGACGAGTACGGCGAGAGCGGCGATGTCTCCGGCGCCGGTGCGTACACGCACATGACCATGCTCGCGCAGAACTCGACCGGGCTGCGCAACCTGTTCAAGCTGTCCTCGCTCGCGTCCATGCAAGGGTTCTTCCGCAAACCACGCATGGACAAGGAGCTGATCGCCGAGCACGCGGACGGGATCATCGCCACGAGCGGCTGCCTCGCCGGCGAAATCCTCACCCGCCTCCGCCTGGGCCAGAAGCAGGAGGCCGTGCAGGCCGCCTCCGACTACAAGGACATCTTCGGGCCGGACCGCTTCTTCATCGAGGTCATGGACCACGGCATCCAGATGGAGCGCAACATCCGCGCGGAGCTGCTGGACATCGCCCGCCAACTCGACCTCCGGACCGTGGCCACGAACGACAGCCACTACGTGACCGCGGATCAGGCCGGCCACCACGACGCTCTGCTCTGCCTGCAAACCCGCTCAACGCTCGCCGACACCGACAGGTTCAAGTTCAACGGCGACGGCTACCACATCAAATCATCGGCGGAGATGCGCGAGTACTGGGACACCGAGGTTCCCGGCGCCGCCGACAGCACCTTGCTGATCACCGACATGGTCGAGGGTTACGACGAGGCATTCGCACCCACGAACCGGATGCCGCAGGCCAAGATCAAGCCCGGCAGCACCGATGTCGAAGTGCTGCGCGAAGAGGTCGAGGAATTCATCCCGACCCGATTCCCAGGCGACAGCTTCACCCAAGACTACCGCGACCAGCTCGAATGGGAGCTGAAGGTCATCACCGAGAAGGGGTACAGCTCGTACTTCCTGGTCGTCGGTGACATGATCCGGTGGGCCAAGAACAACGGCATTCGCGTAGGGCCGGGACGTGGCTCGGCCGCGGGCGCGCTGCTGTCCTATGTTCTGCACATCATCGATATCGACCCCTTGCAACACGGACTCCTGTTCGAGCGGTTCCTCAACCCCGAGCGCGACTCGCCACCCGACATCGACATCGACTTCGACGAGCGCAGGCGCGATGAGGTCATCGCCTACGCGAAGGAGAAGTACGGCGAAGAATACTTCGCCAAGGTCATCACCTACGGCACGATTAAAACGAAAGCGGCGTTCAAGGACGCCGCCCGCGTGCACCTCGGGCAACCTGGATTCCAGCTCGCCGACCAGTTCAGCAAAGCACTACCGGCGCCGATCGCGGCGAAGGACATCCCGCTGTCCGGGATCGTCGATCCACAGCACGAGCGCTACACCGAGGCCGCCGAAGTTCGCTCGCTGATCGAGAACGACGCGCAGATCGGCAAGATCTTCGATACCGCACGCGGACTGGAAGGCTTGATCCGGAACGCAGGCGTGCACGCCTGCGCCCACATCATCTCCCGCGAACCACTGCTCGACGTGCTGCCGCTGTGGAAACGCGATGACGGTGAGATCATCACCGGCTGGGACGGGCCGCAGTGCGAAGACGTGGGCCTGCTCAAGATCGATATTCTCGGCCTCGTCAACATGACCACGATCGACGACACCGTGCGCATGGTGAAGGCCAATCACGGTGTTGAGATCGAACCGCTCGACATCCCCCTCGATGACGCCCCCACCTTCGAGATGCTGGGCAGAGGCGAGAGCTTGGGCGTGTTCCAGCTTGAAGGTGGCGGAATGCAATCGCTGCTCAAGCGCATGGCCCCCACCCGGTTCGGCGACATCGTCGCCTGCGTCGCCCTGTACCGGCCGGGCCCGATGGACGTCAACGCCCACCTCGACTACGCCGACCGCAAGAACGGCAAGAAGCCCGTCGAGCCGATCCACGCCGAACTCGACCAACCGCTCGAAGACGTGCTCGGTGAAACGTACGGCCTGATCGTCTACCAAGAGCAGATCATGGCCATCGCCCAGCGAGTGGCGGGATACACGCTCGGACAAGCCGACTTGCTCCGTCGCGCGATGGGCAAGAAGAAGAAGGAGGTGATGGACGAGCAGTTCGCCCGGTTCGAAGCCGGGATGGCCGAACGGGAGTACAGCAAAGAGGCCATCGACCAGCTCTGGGCGACGGTGCTGCCCTTCGCCGGATACGCGTTCAACAAGTCCCACGCGGCCGCCTACGGCTTGGTGACCTACTGGACCGCCTACCTGAAAGCGCACTACCCGGCCGAATACATGGCGGCGCTGCTGACCGCCAACGCGCACAACAAGGACAAGACCGGCATCTACCTGTCCGAGTGCCGCCGAATGGGAATCCGCGTGCTACCGCCGGACGTGAACGAATCCGTCGTCGGGCACGCGGCCGTGGACGGTCGAATCCGTTTCGGAATGGGAGCCATCCGCAACGTCGGCACGAACGTGGTCGAGTCGATCACCAAAACGCGTGAGACCAAGGGCCGCTACTCCTCGTTCACCGATTTCCTCGACAAGGTCGAGATCACCGCGTGCAACAAGCGGGTCATCGAGTCGCTGATCAAGGCAGGCGCCTTCGACTCGCTCGGAGCCACTCGCATGGCCCTGACCCAACACCACGAGGCGGCGGTCGACGCCGTGATCGGCCTCAAACGCCAAGAGGCGATGGGGCAGTTCGACCTGTTCGGCGGAGGCGACGACACCGCCACCAGCCCCGATTCCTCCCCGCTGGCGCACCTCCAGTTCACCCATGAGGAATGGCCGCGCAAACAGCTCCTCGCGTACGAGCGGGAGATGCTCGGCCTCTACGTCTCCGCGCACCCCCTGGACGGCGCCGAGCGCTTGTTGCGGCCGTACCAGGACACCACCATCGCAGAACTCGTCGGTGGAGAACGCGAGCCCGGCCCCAACGGCAAAGAAGAGGCCAAGATCGCTGGAATGATCTCAGCGATCCAGCGGCGGCTCAACAAGAACGGGCAGCCCTGGGCCATCGTCACGCTGGAGGACTTCGACGCCAGCGTGGAAGTGCTGTTCTTCCCGAAGTCCTACGAGCTGTTCTCCGACTGCTTGGCCGAAGACACCGCGCTCGCCGTCAAGGGCCGGGTCAACGAACGTGAAGGCGAGATCAGCGTGTTCGCCTCGGACGCCGTACCGGTGGACATCGCCGCGGCCGAGCACTCGCCCGGATCAGCGCCGCCGTTCGTGCTCCGCGCTGATGCCAAGAAGATCGACAAGGAACTCATCGGCGAACTCCGCAACACGCTCGGCACCTACCGCGGCGAAACCCCGGTGCACGTCCACTTGGGTTCGACTCGACTCGAACTGCCGGCTTGGCCGGTGAAGGTGTGCACCGAGCTCGTCTCGGAGCTCAAGTCACTGCGGGGAATCGCGATCGAGCGCGTGGGCTGACCACAAACCGGACGAATCAGATATCGGATCCGCCTCCCCGCACTGGGCATTGTCTTGTCGAGGGTCATTCCGCACTCCCTGATCGATCGCCCTCCCGGCTCAGCGCCGCGGCAACCCGTGACGGGTTCGGCCGCCCCAGGTGTCTGGCCAGCCACGTGCCGGTGCGCACCACTGCGGCGAGGTCGACGCCGGTGTCGTAACCGAGGCCGTGCAGCATCCACACCAGATCCTCCGTGGCGAGGTTGCCTGTCGCGCTGCGGGCGAACGGGCAGCCGCCGGTCCCGCCGACCGAGCTGTCGAACTCCCGCACGCCCGCCTGCAAGCCCGCGTGCACGTTGGCCAACGCCTGCCCGTAGGTGTCGTGGCAATGCAACGCCAGCACCGAAGGGGCGATCCCTGCCGCGTCCAGCGCCTCGACCAGCGCTGTGACGTGGCCCGGAGTCGCCACCCCGATGGTGTCGCCCAGTGCGATCCGCGTGCATCCCTGATCGACCAGCCGCCGCGCGGCCTCCACTACGCGATGGACCGGGACCGCGCCCTCCCACGGATCGCCGAAGCACATCGAGATATAGCCGCGGACCACCATGCCCCGCTGCCGTCCTTCGGCCACGACCGGCGCGAGCGCCGCCAGCACCTCGTCGGCTCCGCGTCCGAGGTTGCGGCGGGCGAAGCCCTCGGTCGCACTGGCGAACACGGCGATCTCCTTCGCCCCGGCCTCCAACGCACGTCGCATCCCGTGCTCGTTGGGCACGAGCACCGGGTGTCGCGCCGTTCCGGAGAGGTCGATACCGGCGAGCACCTCAGCGGCATCGCCGAGCTGCGGCACCCACCGCGGGGACACGAAACTCGTCGCTTCGACCAAGTGCAGTCCCGCTGCCAGCAATCGTCGGATGAGCTCGATCTTGATGCCGGTGTTCAGCCGGGCCTGTTCGGCCTGCAGGCCGTCGCGGGGGCCGACTTCGCAGATGGTCACGTGCTCGGGCAATCCCCGTTCCGGCACCACCATCGGCAGCCCGGTCATCGGTGCTCACCGCGGAGTTCGACAGGCGCCCGTTCAGCGTGCTCGGCTCGGACGACCCCGCCTGCGATCAACCGCTCGACGTTCTGCTCGGCCTGATCGAGGCCGAGCGCATGTCCGGAGTCCGAGGCGTCCAGGTCGCCTCCGTCGAGCGTGGCGGCGTTCTCGGCCACCAGCTCTCGCCGCTGAGCGATGGGGCGATCTTCGAATCCTGTTGGTCGACTGGTCGACACCGTTCCTCCTGGGCACTCGCATGCTGCGCGGCAGCGGGCCGACCGCGCCGAGTTCACGCCGCCGGCCGCGTCGCCGTTCCAGCGAGACGCTAGGTCCGCCGCGGGGCGACCGGTTATGGACGAAGAACACACCATTGCCGCGCGATGATGTGCGATACCGACACTCGCCTGTTGGTCCTGCGTGAGAGCGCACTACCGGGGCCGCCGAGCACGCTGCCCGTCGGCCCCGGTAGGCGGTGGATTGCCGTCAGCTCTCGGCGTCGCCCCGCATGGACCGGCGAGACGGGAACACCGGGTCGCGCTTCTGCCGGAATGCCGCAAGACCTTCGGCCGCGTCGGGGGAACCGAAAGCGCGTTGCCCGTAGAGGGCTTCGCTGTGGAACGCCTCCTCCGGAGGCAGATTTCCCAGCCGCAGCACCGCTTCCTTGATCGTGGCGACGGCCGTCCCGCTCAGTCCCGCGAGACGTTCCGCCCACTCGATCGCGGTCGGCAGCACCTCGTCAGCGGGCACCACCTCGTTCAACAGCCCGTACCGCAGCGCTTCGCGGGCGCTGAGGCGTTCCGCGAGCAGCAGGAGCCGCATCGCCCACGCGTGCGGGATCTGCCTCGTCAAGCGAACGAGCGTTCCCCCTGCGGGCACCACGCCGACGCGGGGCTCCGGGAGTTGGAATTCGGCTTGTTCACTGGCGATTCGCAGATCAGTGGAGAGCAGGATCTCGAAACCGCCCCCCAGGCACAGCCCGTTGACCGCCCCGATGACGGGCTTGAACACATCGGTGTGCTTCTGGTGCGCGCCGTCCCAGCGGGAGATGTCGAACCGGCCCTCGGCCAAGGCGGGGATGGACTCCTCCAGGTCCGCCCCGACGCAGAAGGCACGGTCGCCGCGACCCGTCAGCACCGCCGCCGCGATGGAATCGTCGTCGCGCACTTCCGCGAACGCCTCGGCCAGTTCGTCGTACATCGCCAGCGTCAGGGCATTGAGCTTGTCGGGACGGTCGAACCGGACGACCGCCACGGGGCCCTCGCGTTCCAAGGTGATGCCCACTCACACCGCCCCCGAACTGCGCAACACCGCGATCTCGTCCTCGGACAACCCCGCCAAACCCCGCAGCAGCAGGTCGTTGTGCTCACCGAGCTTGGGCGCGAGACCCCGCGGATCGGCCGGAGTGGCGCCGAGGTGCACGGGCTGGCCGAACATCTGGAGCGTGCCGAAATCGGGGTACTCGACATCGACGATCATGTCGCGTTCCTTGATGTGCGGATCGTTCACGACATCACCGATGTCCTTGATCGCGGTGAGCGGTACCTGATCGCCCGCGAGCTCCTCCAGTTCCGCTCGCGTTCGCCCCGCCATCCACCGGTGCAGCAATGGCCGGACCCGACGCTCGTAGACCTCCGGATCGAAGCGCTTGGCCATGGTGTCGATCTCGGGGTCCTCGGCCACGTCGTGCTCGCCGAACATGGCGCAGGTGAGCCTCCAGAACTTGTCCGTGTAACCGCCGAAGAACACGTACCCGTCCTTGCAGGGGTAGAGCTCGTAGGGCCGGACGAACGGGTGGGCATTGCCCAAGGGTTTCGCGATCGTGCCATCGACCGTGTAGGAGACAACGGCGTTCTCGGTCAACGAGAGCACCGAGTCCTGCTGGGCCACGTCGACGAGCTGGCCCTCTCCGGTCCGCTCGGCGTGCCGGAGCGCCGCCAGAGTTCCGATCACGGCGTACATGGTCGCCGCCAGGTCGCCGATGATGGTCCCCACCCGCGTCGGGGGCTGATCCGGGTTCCCGTTCATCGACCAGAGTCCGCCGGCGGCCTGCGCACTGTTGTCGAACGCCGGTCGGCGCCGGTACGGGCCCGTCTGGCCGAAGCCCGAGATCGCGGTGTAGACGAGCCGGGCGTTGGCCTGCCGCAGTTGCTCGTAGCCGAGGCCGAGTTTGTCCATCGTGCCGGGGCGGAAGTTCTCGACGAGCACGTCGGCGCGCTCGACAAGCCGCTTCAGCAGCTCCTTGCCCTCCGGGACGGCGAGATCAAGGGTGAGTCCGAGCTTGTTCCGGTTGTACTGGGCGAAGAATGCGCTGAACCGATCGCCGTTCTCCGATTCGAGGAAGGGCGGGAAGTCCCGCGCGTAATCCGGATCGCCGGGGCGTTCGATCTTGATGACGGTGGCGCCGAGATCCGCCAGGATCATCGAGCAGAACGGCCCGGCCACCACCCGCGTCACGTCTAGGACGACCACGCCCGCGAGCGGACCCCGTGAGGTCGTCGCGCTGTCGGAACTCGCTGGAACTTCGCTCATCGCGTCTTCCCTTCCTCGCGCGGCGCCACCCGGATCCGGGTCTCGAGCAACGTGCCGCACGCTGGACTGATCAGCTCGTCGATCCACACGGCGGGTTCGGACTCCCGCGCTCGCACCCGCACACCGAGTTCGGACAACCGCTCCGATGCGATGCCGGTGCGGATCAGGGCCCCGGGTCGCCAGTCCGCACCAGTGCCCAGCCGTGCACCGCTCGCCGGGCAGTACCAGCCCGCGGCGTCACGTCGCGGGGCGGAGCTCTCGGCGGTCGCGCCCGCGGACACCGGCTGCACCGGAACCGCTCCGCCGAGCCGCTCGGTACGCAGCGCGGTGCGCCGGTGCTCGGTCGCACCGCGATCAACGCCGCCGCCGGTGAACTCCACTCCGTACACCCGCGACGCGGCAGCCGCGGTCAGGTACCCGTCGGCCACATCTCGGGCGACCAGCTCCGGATCGCGCAACAGGGGATCGCCGTAACCTCCGCCGCCGGCCACCCACTGGACGAACACGTCGTCGGAACCGATCGTGACGTCCTGCTGGTTGATCTCCAACAGATCTCTCCTATCGGCGGTCAGTTCGCCGTCCGTCGGGACGGTCCCGCCGCCGAGCAGGTCGTTGATGTTGGTGCCGCGCCACACCGCGTGTCCGCTGCCCCCTCCCGCGAACCCGCCGCCGAAGCCGTCCGCGACCACCTGCGCGTTGGGCGCGAACACGGTCTGGGTCACTTCTCGCGCCCCGTGCAGCTTCCAAGCGAACTCGTGGCCGTGCCCACCTCGATGAGCGCCGTGCCCGGCGCTGTCGAGGTTGAGGCGCTTCCACAAGTACAGCACCGGGTAGAGCATCTCGTTCATCTCGACGTCCGGCAGCGCGTTGTTGACCTGGGTCATCATCCCGCCGCAGTCGAGGCCGTCGGTCACCGGCTGCGCCCCGGTTCCCATGCCGCCGCCGTCCATGTTGAACAGCACGAAGAACTCGCCGTCGTCGCGGCTGCCCGCAGAGATGCCGCCGGTCCAGGAATCCGCCCAGACTCCTTGCGTCCGGGCCCGGATCAGCTCGCTGTCGCTGCTCCGGGCCGCCTCGTTGAGCAGCTTGGTGACAAGCCGGCTGACCCGGGCACCGGTGGTGAGGTGCCCGTTGCTGATCGGCGCCGGTGGCAGCGGGTTGACCAGGGAACCGCGTTCGGCGAGCACGGTGCACGCGGTCATGACGCCCTCGTTGAACGGCACGTCCCAAGCCAGGATCGGCACCAGCGCGCTGGCGACGCTGCCCACCAACGTTCCGTAGCTGAGGTTGATGAAGCCGTCGGTCTGCGGGCTGGAACCGGCGAAATCCATCGTGATCTGGTCACCGGACTTGGTCATCGTGCAGTGCACGCGGTAGAGCTCGTTGACGTGGCCGTTGTGCTCGGTCCACTCGTCGGCCTCGTACACGCCGTCGGTGAGCAGCGCGATCCGCTCGCGCACCACGCGCTCGGCGATCTCGAAGTTGACCCGCGTGTGCTCGCGGAACTCCGCGAGCCCGAACTCCTCGACCGTGCCGCACAGCCTGCGGATGCCGGTGTTGTTGCTGGCGACCAGGCTGCGCACGTCGTTCCAGAACAGCGTCGGAACCCGGACGTTGTTCAGCAGCACGCGGCGCACCCACTCGACGGGTTTGCCGCGCTCGAAGACCTTCACTCCGGGCGGCAGCCGCAGCGCTTCGCTGTAGCAGTCGTAGGCTCCGGGCGCGAAGCCTCCTGGGGTCATCCCGCCGACATCCACCAGGTGCGCCTGCGACTGCGCCCAGCCGATGAGCTCGTCGCCGTAGAAGATCGGGGAGATGACGTTGGTGTCCGGCGGGTGCGCCGAACCGGCGGTGTGCGGGTCGTTGCAGATGAACGCGTCCCCGGGGTGCAGCGGTTCGCCCTCGATCTCCGCGACGAGGTTCTGCACCGCCACGCTGCCGGATCCGATGTGGAACTGGACGAAGTCCGAATAGGAGTAGATCCGTCCCTCGGGGTCGAACAGCGCGGTGTTGAAGTCGCCGGATTCGGTGATCACCGGTGATCCGGAGGACCGGATCATCGCGCTGCCCATCTCCTCGACGATGGAGTCCAGCCGCATCCGGAGCACCTCGAGGGTGACGGGGTCGAAGCCTGCGGGGATGTACGTGGAGTTCGTGGTCATTGCCGTCTCCGTGCAACGTTGGTGGGGCTGACGAGTGGTCTCACGCGGCGTTCAGGCGGATCAGGAAGTGGCCGCCGTCGACGACTTCCACCACCGCTCCCTCGGGCACGTACACGGTGGTGTCCCGCTCTTCGAGCAGGCAGGGTCCCTGCGCCTTGCCCAACGCGCTGAACCCGCGGTGCACTTCGGCGTTCCGCCGTCGCCCGGTCGCGGGGTCGACGTACTCCCGGTGGGAGACGGCGTGCCGTTCGTCGTCGCCGTTGTCGGTGATCTGCTGAGCTTCGGTGCGCCCGATCGCCTTGACGCGAGAATTGATCAGCAGGACCTCGGCCTCGGTCCAGGCCGTGCCCGCGCCGAATTCCGCCTCGTAGTCCTCGATGAATCGCCCGCGCAGCAGGTCCTTGTCCTGCTCGCCGAAACTCTTGCTCGGCAGCCGCGTCGTGACCTCGAATATCTGGCCCATGAACTTCATGTCCGCCTCGCGGTACAACTCCCGGTGCTGCTCGGGAACTCCTTCGGTCTCGAACCACTCCTGGGCTCGCGACTCCAGCGCCGAGAACTCCTTCTCCAGGTCCGCCGCCGGCTCCGCGAACGTCCACGGCGTGGTCTGCACGGCGGAGAAGACCGAGTCGGCGTGCATCAGCCCGTAGGCGGAGAACACGGCGGCGTTGCGCGGGACGACCACCTCGCTCACCCCGATCTCGGCGGCGATCGCGGCCGCGAACAACCCGCACGCCCCACCGAATCCGACGAGCGTGAACTCACGAGGGTCGTGGCCGCGGTTGACCGTGATCTTCCGGACCGCGTTGGCCATCTGCGACACCGCGAGGCGGTACACGCCGTGCGCCGCGACGTCGGTGTCCAGCGCCAGCGGCTCGGCGAGGTGGCGGTGCACCGCGGCGCGAGCCTCGTCCTCGTGGAGGCGGACGGTGCCGCCCAGGTAGTAGTCGGGATTGAGCAGGCCCATCACGAGTGCCGCGTCGGTGACGGCGGGCCGGTCACCGCCCTTGCCGTAGCAAGCCGGCCCCGGGACCGAACCGGCGCTGCGCGGCCCGACCCGCATGACACCGCGACCGTCGATCCACGCCAGGCTTCCCCCACCCGCACCGATCGTCTCGATGTCGACCGCGGTGAGGCTGGTGGGCAGGCCACCGATCTCGGCACGCGGCAGCACGCGGAACTCGTCGTCGATGATCGCCGCGGCGTCCAGGCTCGTGCCGCCCATGTCCGCGGTGAGCACCCGCTGCCGCCCCAAGTGCTGGCCGAGCAGCCGAGCGCCGGTCACGCCGCCCACCGGACCGGAGTTGAACATCGCGATCGGCGCCTTGCTGGTCTCCTCCACCGAGAGGAAACCGCCGTGCACCTGCATGATCTGCACTCGCGTGCGCAGACCGCGCGCGGCGAGTTCGGCGGCGAGCTGGTCGAAGTGCTGCGCCACGATCGGCTTGACGGCCGCGTCGAGCGTGGTGGTCACCATCCGTTCGTACTCGCGGTACACCGGTGTCAGCGAGCTGGACAACGTGTACGGCAGCTCCGGGTGGCGGGCCTCCAGGTACTCGCCGATCTGCTGCTCGTGCCGCGGATTGCGGAACGACCACAGCAGGCACACCGCCAAGGATTCGGCCCCCGCCGCCAGGACGCGCTCGACGGCCCGGCCCAAGGCGTCCTCGGCGAGCGGCACGAGGACGTCGCCGGAGGAGTCGATGCGCTCCGGTACCTCGACGATGCGGTTGCGCTCGACGATCTCCGGCGGCGGTGCCATGCGGTGCGGATCCCGCTCGTCGTCGCGCGCGGAGCGGGCGATGCGCAGCGTGTCGCGGAAGCCCTGCGTGGTCAGCAGCCCGACGGCCGAGTACTTCTGCTCATCGACGGCGTTGGTGACGATCGTGTTGCCGAGGACGAATCGATCGATCCGCGAGTAGAACGCCCCCTCCCCGACGCCGAGGAGGTCTTCGAGGCCGGCGAGGGCGTTGAGGATGCCCGTCGTGACGTCCGGCGTCGAGAACGCCTTGCCGCGCACGGCACGACCGTCGTGAACGGCGACCGCGTCCGTGAACGTGCCGCCTACATCGATTCCCACGTGCAGGGTCATAGTCGCTACGTCTCCTTTGACGTGTGTTGCTCGTGATCCGCCGTACGGCCGGGTCAGCTGCCCCGTGCTCGGAGTTCGGCGAGCACCTGCTCGGCCCGGTCGGTCCGGATGGCCCGATCGGCGACCAGCCGGCGCACGACTTCAGGGATCTCGTCTGCCGTGGCACCGGCCGACACGGCGATGTTGCGGGCGTGCAGCGACATGTGGCCGCGCTGGATCCCCTCGGTCGCCAATGCGCGCAGTGCCGCGAAGTTCTGCGCCAGGCCCACCGCCGTGATGACCTCGGCCAGCTCGGACGCGCTGGACACCCCGAGCAGCCGCACCGCGGTCTGCGCCGCCGGGTGGACCTTGGTCGCTCCGCCGACCAGGCCGACCGGCATCGGGAGTTCGAGCGTGCCGACGAGGTCGCCGTCGCGGTCTACCTCGAAGTGCGACAAGGCGGTGTACCTGCCGTCCGCCCCGATCGCGTGGGAGTGCGCTCCTGCCTCGACCGCGCGGGTGTCGTTGCCGGTCGCCAGCACGACGGCGGTGATCCCGTTCATGATCCCCTTGTTGTGCGTGGCGGCGCGATAGGGATCGGCTTCGGCGAGCGCGGCGGCGTGCGCGATGTCGCCGACGACCTCCGCACCTCCCAGCGAATCGGCCGCGAACACCGCCCGCGCCCGCGCCAACCTCAGATCGGCCTTGTTGGTCAGGATGCGCAACAGCACGCGACCACCGCCGATCTCCCCGACCCGATCGGCGAGGGCCTCCGCCATGGTGTTCACGGCGTTCGCACCCATCGCGTCGCGCACATCGACGACCAGGTGGACGACGACGTAACGACCGGCGCGTGCCTCGACCGTGCGCACCGCGAGGTCGCGCACCCCGCCGCCGACGGAGACGAGTCGCGGATCTTGATCGTTCGCCAGGCCGATCAGTTCATCAGCGGCCTCCAGCAGCCGCACCCGCGCGCCGTCGGGGTCCGCCACGTCCAGCAGCTGCAGCTGCGCCTGCATGATCGGCTCGGAGCTGCTGGTGTGGAAGCCGCCCCGTTCTCGTGCGATCCGGGCGGCATTGCTGGCCGCGGCGACGACCGAAGGCTCCTCCGTGACCATCGGGACCAGGACGTCGGCACCGTTGACGGTGAAGTTCGTGGCCACCCCGATCGGCATGCCGAACGTTCCGAGCACGTTCTCGATCATGCCGTCGGCCTGCTCGACGGTCAGCCCGCCCGAGGTGAGCACTTCGAGGACAGCAAGCGGGACACCCGCGTTCCGAGCCGCCGAAACCCGCCTGTCGCCCGGAGATCCATCCCGGAAACCAGGAATTCTGCTCTGCGTGGTCACCGATACCTCCACATCACCCGAGCCGCGTCGCTCGGACCGCTTCTACCGGCGGCAGGAGCGGATGTTGGACCACTCGGTGCAGCACGACCGCCGGTTGGCAGCAACAGTAGGCAGGCCGTGACCTGAGCAACACGGGTCGATCGCACATATTCGACTCGGCGACCATGTGTGACTCGTGCAGCTCCTCCAGGAAACCGTGGAGGATCGGCCCGTCGGACGTGATCCCACCGCGTGCGCGCTGGAAACCTCGTCCAGTTCGCGACCGGTGGAATCAGCCCGGCGGCGCCCGAGGCCGGCGAATTCACCCCTCGATGTGCCGGGCCAAGGCATGCAGGCGGGTCGCCACCGAGATACGGAACAGCGACTCCGGCTCACGCCACGACGCCCCCAGCAACGCACCGATCCGTTCGAGCCGCTGCGTCACCGTGTTGACGTGGACGTGCAGGACGCGCGCCGCACGACTCGGGCTGGCGTGCGAGTCGACGAAGGCGCACAGCGTCTTGAACAGCTCGGTGCCGCGCTCCTCGTCCCACCGCAGCACAAGTCCGATGGTCGAGTCGATGAAACCGGACAGGTCCTTGCTCCCGGCACCGAACATCGCCATGTACGGCTCGTACGCCCGTGAGTCGACGATCCCTTCCGACGTGCCCACACTCCGCACGACCTCGACGCATCGCCGCGCGGCTTCGAAACACCGCCCCAATTCCTCCGGCGACGCGGCAGGCGGACCGGCGACCGCCAGCACCGGGCCTGGCTGGCCGCCCTGGACGGCATTCCATGCTTCGCGCGCCGCCAGCAGGGGATCTTCGAGGGGAGACAGGAGCACCAGCAGACCATCTCGTTCCCCGACCAGCCCGCCTGCAGCCGACCTCCGCAGCACCTCGGTGGCGGATCTCCGGCCGTCCACGGGAACCGCCACCGCGACCACTGCGCGCAACCCTTCGAGCCGCACGTCCCGCGCCCGTGCCCTGAGCAGGAGATCCTGCCAACGGTGCTGGTCCCCGCGAAGGACGTCCGCGACCAGTTCCCCCCGAACTCGGTCCTCCACCGCCGCGATCGCTTCTTGCTTGACGGCCACGAGGGCTACGATCTGCGCGGCACGCTCGATCGTGCGCTGCTCGACCTCGCGCAGTTCGAGGTCGCCGTACCCGACCACCACCGCCCCGAGGAAGGTCTCCCCCGCCACGACGGCGACGGCCACCTCCGGACGCGGCGGAATGCCTGCGACGAAGACGCACCTCCCGGACAGCCGGCTCGCGTCGATCGCTTCCCGCACGGCTGGCAGCAGGTCTCCGTCAGCAACGGAGTACTCCGCTCCGCCGTCGTCCGGCTCCTGCGCAACGGGCACGAGGTCGCGGTCCAGAACCAGCACGGGGCGCTCCAACGCCTTCCCCAGCGTCTCCGCCACCCCTTTCGCGCTACCGCCCGTCAGCACGACGGCCGTGAGATCTTCGTGGACCGCGCTGGCACGTTCCATCGCGGTGACGTTGCTCGCCAGGACGGAATTGGCCCGCTCCGCCTCCTGCGCTGCGATCCGCTCCTGCTCCAACAGCCGCGCCGTCTGGAGCACGACCGCTGCATGATCGGCGAACGCGCTCAACAGAGCGATCTCGTCCGGAACGAACTCGTGCTTGCTGCGATTCGCCGCGAACAGAACCCCGAGCACCCGATCCCCCGCCACCAGCGGCACGCCCAGCAGCGAAACGAGTCCCTCTGCCGCTACGGCAGCGTCGATCTCCTGCTCGTGCGGGACCGAATGGTTCGCCTGGTAAACAGAGGTCCACTGCGGACACCGCGTGCGCACCACCTTGCTCGCCAACCCCATCCCCGGCGGCACGCGCAAGTCGCGGAACGACGGTGCCACGGACCCCAAGGTCGACCGGACCCGAAGCTCGTCGCTGCCCTCGTAGAACTCCGACAAGTAGGTGACATCCGTGCTCATCAGGGCGTGCGCTCGTTCGACCAGGCGGTGCAGCAACGCATCGGTGTCGCGCAGCTCAGCGAGCTCCCGCGCGCTGGAGAACAAGGCCGACAACTCCTGCCCACGGCGACGCCAGCGCGCCAGCAGCGACCGGAGGTCACGAAGGCGATCCACCAACCCCGCCGCTTCTCCTGCCGGCAGCTCCGAGCTCAGCCGCTCGAACACGCTGGCCGCGTCATCCTCGGGCTCACCGGCAACGGCATCGAGCAGTTCCACCACCCGGGCCACGGAGAGGCCCGCGCTCTGCTCGTCAGAATTCGTCAGCACGCCCGCCAGGATGCCCCCTCGCGCAACGACAGGTGAAACCCATCCACGGTGCGGTAGAACCCGAGATCCGAAGAATTCGGCCGCATCACCCACCGGCGGGCGGAACAGATCGGCTTTCAGGGCAGCACGACTCTCAGCAGCAGGATCAGTGGTAACCACCACGGAACGCGGTGTCCTGCCGACGGTGCGAGCACGGCGGACCGCAAGCGAGGGTGCGAGACCTCACCCTCCGACGCAGGTGGGTCACCGCGCGTCCCCGCCAGTGGCATGGGGACGTTATCGCCGTGCTCACCATGCCAAGAAGACGCGCAGCGCGACCGCTCAAGGGACGTACACCCCCGTCGAAGTTCGCGTTCGGTTCTTGCCTGATTCCTGCCGCTGATATTTCGCCATACGGCGGCGGGACCCCCTCAACGAAAAGCAGCTCGACCTCTGAAGCGAGTCGACGCCTCCGAGGATCTCGGCGGACCCGAGCGCTTACGGCTCCGGCACTCTGCCAACGCCGTTCGCGACCGCGGGTTGATCACGATCAGCAAACGCGACGGCGTGTGGCGGGTGGCGATGACCATGGCCGGGCGGTTCTACCTCGATCACGGGCACCATCCTGACGATCCTCGCTATCGGAACGACCGACAGCCCCACTGCCGACGGCGGGCTGTGAAGTCCGGCTCATCCTCCCGCTCGACGATTCGACGCCGCCGCCCGGCGCCGTGTCCGGTCGGGGAAGCCACTCGTGATCACGCCGCGCTCGCCGACGACCGGCGGCTCGCGCGCACCGAGCCGGCCCCCTGCTCCCGGGACTCGCCCACAGCGAGGTACCTCGCTGTGCGCGGCGTGCGGAGATCTCCTCGACGGCCCGAACCAGCCACTGCGGGGCCTCCTCGGCGGCGAAGTGGCCCGACGGTGCGCTGACGCGGACGACGTCGTCGGCATGCGCCCGCAACGGCACGGCCGGATCCGCGCCGGCATCGTGGAGCCCGGCGGCGGCCAGGACCGGCATCGGCAGTGACCGGTCGGCGAGAAGTTCGCGGTTGTGCCGACCGTCATCGAGCAGGGCGCGGTAGTGGGCGAAGCCGCCGCCGCGCAGCCGGTCCCGGCCGCGGTATGCCTCGGCGTAGGTGCGCAGGTCGTCATCGGTGAAGGTGCCCGACGTGCTCATCGCCCCGAAGGTGGTGGTCGCGAATTCGAGTTCGGGCCCGTCGAGGAGCATCTCCGGCACATCGGGTGCCATGAAGAACCCGAAGTGCCACATGCCGCCGTCGGCCACGTTCATCGCCTCCTCCAGCCCGAGGCCTCTCAGCAGCGCGGCGAGCAGGACGAGCGCGGACACCTCGCGGGGGAACTGGAGTGCCCCGGCGAAGGCGACCATGGCTCCGATGTCGTGGCCGACCACGACGGCGGACCGCGGGAGGTCGAGCGCCTCGAGCAGGCCGCGCAGGTCCCGGGCCTGTTCTGCTTGTCGTAGCCGGCGCCCGGCCGGGCGTTCACGCCGGTGCCGCGCAGATCGGGAACAACGACGGTGTGGGTACGCGCCAGCGCCAGCACGACGTGTCGCCAAGCCCGTCCGGTCTGCAGCCCGCCGTGGAGCAGCACGAGTGCCGGTCCGCCGCCTACCGCGACGGAGAGGGTGGTGTCGTCGGTGGACACGGAACGGACGGTGAACCCGGTCAGAGGCCAGGTGGTGGTCATGGGAGGTCCTTTCCGTGGCCAGACCAGCGCCCACAACCGGAGCGAGCCGATCATGGTGAGCATGTCGGTGTGACATGGGATCCAGCCGAGCTCGCGGCGCGAGCGCGGCGCGCGGAGCCGTCTGGACGCGCCGAGGACCAACGCGTCGAACTCGCCCACGCCTAGGCCGCTGCGGTGGGATCGAGGCTGCGTGTGGTGCAGCCGAGGTCGGCCGCGACGGCTTCGGCAGGTGTTGAGGCCTCCCCGACGTAGCAGGCGGCACCGGTCCCGGCGACGGATCGATAGATCAGCGACGCGTGACCGTGTTCGCCGGGGCCCGGATCAGACCGGGTACGAGCACGACCGTGCGGATCCCGCGGGAGGCACCGGCCCGGACCGCATCCCCCCGCGGCGAGCCGGTCGACGGCCAGCCGCTCTACGACGAAGGCGTCGTCCCTGTCGTGGCGAGGGTGAGGAAGCCGTGGTGGAGGTCGGTGCGGCGTTCCCAGCGATGGCCAGGAGTCGGAACTGGTGCAGTAGCGCGAAGGTGCGTTCCACGACCCGGTGCTCCGGCGGGTTGTCGTCGCGCGCATTGGCGGGATCGTCTCGACCGGCGGCAACAGTGGCGTGTCGGTTGCTGCTGCCCGGTCAGCAGGACGACCATGAAGACCGCCCACAGTCCGCTCGCGGCGAAGTGATGCGGCTGCTCGCGGCCTACCCGCCGCCCACCGGGCATTGCACGATTCCGAACCGCGGACGGCGGCGGCCCGGGGCTCGGGTCCCTGGTGACCCCGGACGAGAGGAGCCGGTGTCGATGCGTCGCACTTCCGACCCGGACAACCCGGATGCCCTGCCGGGCAGGTGGCGGGCCGGCCTCGCGCGGACGAGGGCACTCGTCGGCCGGGCGGTCGTGGGCTCACAAGCGGAAGGCGATCAGCTCCTGATGCTCAAGACCGCCGGTGCGGCGGGAATTGCGTGGGTGGTGGCCGCGCGGCTGACCGGCGTGCCGAGCCCGGTGCTAGCGCCGCTGGCCGCGGTGCTCGTCGTGCAGGCCACCGTGTACCAGACGATGCAGTCCGGTTTCCGCCGAGTCGTGGGGGTCGTGCTCGGCGTACTGCTCGCCCTGGTGCTGGGGCAGTGGCTCGGCCTCAACGCCTGGAGTCTGACCTTCGTGCTGCTGCTGGCGTTGCTGGTGGGGCGGATGTTCCGGCTCGGCGGGCAGACCAACCAGGTCGCCGTCAGCGCGCTGCTGGTGTTGGCCATCGGGGGCACCGCGACCGGCTACGCGCAGGAGCGGATCTTCGAGACTGTTGTTGGCGCACTGGTAGGGGTGCTGGTCAACGTGCTGGTCGCGCCGCCAGTGCACGTGCACGTTGCGCGCGACTCGATCGCCACGATGGCGCACAAGACCGCGGGACTGCTGATCGACATCGGACAGCGTCTCGCCTACGAGGAGCTCGTGTTCGAGCCCGGCCGGACCCGGGAGCTGCTGTGGACGGCGCGGGACCTCCACCACGAGATCGCCGACATCCGCGAGCAACTCGACCACGCCTCCGAGAGCCTGCGCTACAACCCGCGCCACAGCGTGTTCGTCAGCCCCGCACGCAAGCCCGAGCCAGCGGCGCTGCTGGAGCGGGCACGCGCGGGGGCCGACGCCGCCGACCACATCGTTGACCAGGCCAGCGGAATCGCCCGAGCCCTCGTCGACGTAGGAGAGGGCCGCTCCGGCGCCGAGTGGGATCCCGCCGTCACCGCGCGGGTCGGCGAGCTGGTGACCAGCACCGGGCGGGCGGTGGAGACCTGGGCGCAGGCCCTGATCGTCGACGACCCGGACGCACCGGACGAGGAAGGGCTGCGCGGGCAACTGGTACGCGACATCGAACATGCGCGGGCGAAGCTGGCCGCGCTCAGCCAGGAACTCGCGACGCAACGCGGGGAAACCGCCGGTTCGACGACCATGAGTTGGCTCGTCATCGGCAGCGTGCTGGCCGACATCTCCCGCATCCTCGCCGAGGTCGACCCCGCCGGCGGGGCGCACAAGGCGGCGTTGTCCCCAACCCCGCCCGCCCACGTGCACTTGCGTCGGCCCACGTTCCGAACACTGCGCCGCAGGCTCCGGGCTACCCGCGCGCGCCTGCGCCACCGGAGCTGAGCCGCGTCTGAGCAGAGTGGTCGACGTCGGCGACCGAGACTTCCTCGAAATCGCCGAGGAGTCGTCACTGTTCGTGCTGGTCGACTTCTGGGCACCGCTGCAGGCCGGTCCATGCCGGATGTCGGGATCCAGGCCGTGCCGACGCTCCCGCTGCTCAACCGGGATGAGGTTCTCGCGCGCCAGGTGGCGCCGCGGCTGCGCAAGCGGGCCGAGCAGGGTATCGGCGTGCAGTCGTTGCGCTGACTGGCTCAGGACGGGGTGTCTAGAACCCGCCAGGCGCGGGTCGCCACGTGCATGTTGAGGCGGTTGTCGACGTCGCTCAGGTCGATGCCGGAGATCTCCCGGATCCGCCGGAGCCGGTAGCGCAGCGTGCTCCGGTGGATCACCAGCGCCATGGCGGTGGCGTTGTAGTTCCCCCCGCGATCCAGGTAGTGCGACAGCGTGTTCACCAGGTCGGCACGATGGGTGCGGTCGTAGTCGAGGAGCCGACCGATCCACTCTCGCACGAACGTCTCGACGTTCGCTCCGCCCTCCCCCTGGCCGAGGATGCGGTAGAGGCCGATCTCGTCGAAGAAGGTGGTGCCGCAACGCTCCCGCGACTCCTGGCGGATCCGCAAGGCACGCAACGCCTCCCGGTACGACCTGGCGAATTCGGCCGGGGCGTCACAGCGACCACCCACCCCGATCGCCCCGCACTCATCGCCCAGCTCACCCGCGAGCGCGTGGTAGAAGCCCTTGCCGTCTGGGCGGCCGCTGTTGAACAGGACCACGGCGCCCGAACGCCGGGACACCAGGCCCGACATACCGAGCTTTTTCGCGGCGCGCTGAACGGCCGAGGCGACCACGTCATCGGCGCTCGCGTCACGCCACTGGACCGCGAGCGCGTAGTGCGGCCCGTGGAGGTTGTGGCCGACCGCCTCGGAACGGGCGAACACGCTGTCGTCCTCGACGCCGGCAACAAGATCCTCGACGAGGTCCCGGCGCAGCCGAAGCTCGGTTTCGGCGAGGTTGCGGGCGTGGGTGAGCACCAGGGCGAGCGCCATCGCTGCATGCTCCATCGCATAGGCGACGTGCGGGTCAACGGTCGGCTCCGGATCGATCAGCGCGATCACCCCGAGGATCTCGTGCCGGGGCTGGGCGAGGATGACCAACCGGTCCCGGTTGCGGGCCACCCCGTTGCGGGCCGACGCCTGCCGCAGCGTCTCCTCCCGCCGCCCATAGGGCGCGGAGTAGGGGTGCGACTCGGCCGGGCCCGCCCACGACAGCAGGTTGCCGAACCGGTCCTCGATCGCGACCGGCCTGCCGGTGAGCGTGTGCAGGGCGGCGGCGATGTCGGCCGTATCGCCATTGGTGGCCGTGATCCGGGTGAAGGTCTCGTGGATGGTCGCGCGACGCTGCAAGTCGTCGACCGTGGTCTTGAGATGCTGGTTCATCGTCGCCAGGTCCTCGCTGAGCCGGCTCAGCTGCCGGGCGTGGTCTCGCTCGTACAGGAACGACGCGTTGGCCAGGGCCGCAGCCGTGTGCTGGGCGAGGACGTGGAACAGGGACAGCTCGGAGGGCGCCGGCTCGTGCTCACCGGTGAGCACGAGGTAGCCGGTGAGCCCGTCCGGGCTCCGCAGGCCGAAGGCCCAGGCCCAGTTCGCCTCCGACCCCAGGACCGGGCCGTCCTCACCCCGCAGCGCCGCGAGCTGGTCGGCGAGGACGCTCGAAGCCTCGTGCCCGGCAGACGGAACGGCCACCAGCTCCCCGGAACTCAACAGGAACGCGGCGGACGCATGGAAGGCGCCCAGCTCGGGAACCGACGACATGGCTAAGCGAAGAATGCCCTTCTCATCCCGGCTCTCGAACATCGCCCTCGACCGTTCCAACATCCGGTGGAGCTCGGAGCTGAGCACTGCCTCTTGTTGGCCAGTGTGCGGCTTCGGGGAGGTGTGCGAGATCTTCATACGAATTCCCCTAGCGACATGCTCTGCGCCGTCAACGGTACGGCGGAATCGGAAGATTCGCTTGGCACGCGCGGTCGATCGCATCGCCAGGTTCGATCGCACCGAACTTTCGGCCACGGGAGCGGACGCGCCCGCCCCTGCGCTCGCGGGAACGTGGCCTCATCGAACCGGAGCGAATCCGCGGCGACCGTCAGGTGCCGCCCGCGTGCGGAATCTGAACGGGGGACGTCAGGACATCCAGATGCGACCCAAAAGACCGCTGATGACCGGTCATGCGATTCGGTCACTTCCGAGGGCAGGCCGACCGAACAGGCGGCTACACGCCGATCTTCGCACGATCGCGAGCCGTGGTGACCCGCAACGAAGGCCGCCGGGGGTGGGCAGGCCGACGAAGTGGTCATCACCCCGTCGCTCAACCCACCGCCGCGCGGCGAGATCAAGTACAACGCACACCGCACGGCGGGCCCGCAGGCACCGACGTCACGAGTTGGATCGACCCACCCGTGTCAACGAACTGGTGGAAGGCTCCGCAGAAAGACCTACGCCCGGCCGAGGTCAGCGGCGGGCGACTACGCCCCCTTCCCGGCGCCTACGTGGACGAGCTCTCCACTGCCCACCGGCGTTGCGATCGACAAGGCTTCCATCAGCTTCCGACTGATCGACGGCGTCGCGGGGGACCTCCACCCCTGGCTGGTCGAGGTCCCGGTGGCTTGCGGGCCCGCCGCGGATGTCCTCCTCTGACAGGCGGAGGATTCCGCGAGTGCGGCGATCGCGTTCGGAGGTGCGGTATGGATCCCGACGTCGTGGTGGAGACGCCGGTCCCGGAACAAGTACGAATGAATCACGAGCGTTGCCGGATCCGGCTGGGCAGCACGTTGCTCACCGCCACGCAGTACCCTGCGGACTACGGTTTCGTCCCCCACACCTGTGCCGAGGACGGCGAACCGCTGGACCCGCTCGTACTCGTCACCAGTAACACCTCCCGAACGGCCAAGTCGCGGGACCCGTGGTGGGCGTTTTCCGGATACGCGACCAGAACGGGGCACACGCGAAGCTGTTGTGCGTACCCGCCAGGAACACATCGCCGACGTGCCCGACCGGCCCTGGCGCTCGGTGGCTGAGATCGGGCGCTTCTTCGCGGTGTACAAGGCCATCGAGCCGGGCAAGTGCGCCGAGGTGCGCAGCTGACAGGACCGCGCCTTTGCCGAGCAGAGCGTGCGGGCGGCCTACGCCAGGTTCGAGCGCTGAGCGGTCCTCGCGCCCCGGACTCCCGTGGAGGTCATCATGCCCGAGCTGCCCGAGCTGATAGCGCTGGCGATCGGGGCGCTGAGCATCACTGCCCTGGCCCGGCGGTTCAGACTTTCCGAGCCGATGGCCCTGGTCCTGGCCGGGCTGGTGGCGTCGTTCGTCCCGGGACTGCCGGACTACCGGCTGGACCCCGATGTGATGCTGGTGTTGGTCCTACCGCCCCTGCTGTACTCGGCCGCGCTGAGCAGCTCCTACGTCGGCATCCGCGCCCACCTGCGCCCGATCGCGCTGCTAGCGGTCGGACTCGTGCTGTTCGCGACGGCCGTCGTCGGTGCGGTGGCGTGGTGGGCGGTGCCGGGGATCCCGCTCAGCGCCGCGTTCGTGCTCGGCGCGGTGGTGGCGCCACCGGACGCGGTCGCCGCCACGGCGATCGGCCGCAGGCTGGGCCTGCCGCGTCGGATCATGACGGTCCTCAACGGGGAGAGCCTGGTCAACGACGCCACCGCGCTCACCGCCTACCGGGTAGCCGTGGCAGCCGCCGTGGGGACCGGTTCCTCGCTGTTGGAAGGTGTCGGCGTGTTCGTGCTGGGGGCCGCGGGCGGGCTGGCGATCGGTGCCGTCGCTGGCTGGGTCGTGCACCGCGCGCCTGATTCTCGAGGACGGGACGCTGGAAAGTGCCGTCGGACTACTCGTGCCGTACGCGACCTACCTGGTGGCCGAGCAGGCGCACGCTTCGGGAGTCTTGGCGGTGGTGGTCGCGGGGCTGTTCCTCAGCCACCGCTCGCACCAGGGCAGTGCAGCCACCCGCGTGCAGGACCAAGCGGTGTGGCGAGCCGTGACCACGCTGCTGGAAGCGGTCGTGTTCGCGCTCATCGGGCTGCAGCTGCGCACCGTGGTGGACGGGGTCTCACAGGACCTCGAACGATTGGTCGTCGCCGGTATCGTGTTGACTGCCGTGGCCGTGCTGGCCCGGGCGGCGTGGGTCTTCGGGGTCATGTACGTCCCCGAGCGGCTGTTCGGCGGGCACGACCCCATGCCGTCGCAGTACGCGGTCATCGTGTCCTGGTCCGGCATGCGGGGCGTCGTCTCGCTGACCGCCGCGTTCGCGATCCCGGCCGTCACGGTCGCGGGGGCACCGTTCCCGTTCCGGGCAGAGCTGATGTTCCTGGCCTTCTTCGTCACCCTGGCAACGCTCCTGCTGCACGGCCTGACCCTCCCCTGGCTCATCCGTCGGCTGCGGGCCACCGGGGATGAACCTGAGGGGGACGCACTGGTGCAGGCGCAAGCCCTGCGCGAGGCAGCGCGGGTGGGCCTCGAACGGCTGGAGGTGCTACTGGCCGAGACCCAGCCGCCCGAGGAGATCGCCGAGGACCTGCGCCGTACCGCCCGCAGGCGCAGCGCCACCAGGCGTGGGAGCGGCTGGGGCGGAGCGCGGACGAACTCGGCGACAGTCCGTCCGCGGTCTACTGGCGGCTGCGCGCGGAGATGCTCGCCGCTGAGCGGGCGGCACTGGTCCAGATACGCGACGAACACCGGCTGGACGACGAAATCCTGCGCCCGATCCTGCACGAAATCGACCTGGAGGAACTCATGCTCCAGCACTCCTGACCGACCACATCGCCCTGGCGGGTTGAGAAGCGGCCGGGAATTCACCGCCCCAAGCCGAAGCCGCTCCGGAACAGCAGGCGCGAGGATGGCCTGCGGCACCGCCGGAGCGGTAGGCGTGCTTTGCCGACCTTGCCGGGAGGTAGCAGAATGAAGGCGGTTCGCCTGCGGCGCAGCGGTGCGCAGCCAGAGGTCGAAGACGCACCTGGCCCTGCCGTGGCGCACCCGTTAAACGTCCTTGTCGAGGTGGACGCTACAGATCTGATCGTCGACCGGTGGATCGGACTGACCGATGCGCCGTCGCCGCACGCGCTCGGCCACGGAACCGCGGGCCGGGTCCTCGACATCGGGCCCGGGGGCGGCCAACCCGACCCGGTGACCTGCTGCACCCGCGGCCGAAGTGCGGCTCTGGCGGTGCTCAGCGGGGACGCGGTAGGTCTGCTCGGAATCCAAGGTGTGCTGGCGCGCGCTCCGGCCGAGGTCGAGGTCAGCGACGTGTCGGACTGGGGCTCGGGTGGTCCGGGGCCGGAGAACGACCACGCCGGTGGCCAGCGCGTGGAGGAGATGCTCGACCGAACGTCGGGCCGGGGTGCCAACGTGGTCATCGCAGACTGGTAGGCCACCACCGCGACCTGGCCCTGGTATCCGAGAGGAAGGCCCGCACGGAGGTGTCAGGTGGCGGGATACCACCCCGAAAGAGTCACCGAGACCGTCGCAGCCCTGTCGCGGGACGCGCGGATGGTCCGTGCTCGTTTCCGGCCTCGGTGTGAGCCGGTGATCTGTTCGTGCGTTCCAGAAGAGAGGTGATGGACATGGCGGTCATGGGTGTGAGCAAGTTCCAGCGGTTCTTCCGCTCGACGGCCGGGCTGGACGTCGACAAGAACGACCTCAAGCGCTACAACGACTTCGTCAACGACAAGATCTACGACCTGTGCATCATCGGCCGCAACGCGGCCAAGGCCAACGGTCGTGACGTGATGAGCGTGGCTGACCTCCCGGTGACCAAGGGTCTGCAGGAGTGCGTTCACGCCTTCCAGAAGGTGGAGGAGGAGATCGAGGTCAAGCCCCTCCTCGAGCACATCACCGCCCGGCCGGTACTGGAGGTGGAGCTGGGCGAGGAGGTGCTGGAGCGACTGCCGCTGGTCGCAGGCGGGATCAGCGTGGCGCTCGCCCGCTCCTTCAAGATCGTCGACCCGGCGGTGAAGAACCCGGCGACCGAGGAGTGGGAGCGGGCGTTCGAGCTGTTCCACCTCCTGCTCTAGGAGTTCGGCCGAGAGAACCGGGGAGGTCCGGAGTGGACTCCCCGGTTCTCGTCAGGCGGGTTTCAGGCGGCTTGCGCGTGCAGGGCGTCAGCCTCGTACTCCACTCGTAGCTCGCCGTCCCGGGCCGAGACGACCACGGTGCCGCCTTCCTGGAAGTCGCCGCGCAGCAACGCCCGCCCGATCCTGGTCTCCACTTCGTGGGCGATGAAGCGGCGCAGCGGGCGGGCGCCGTAAACGGGGTCGAATCCCTGCTCGGCGATGAGCCGCCGGGCCTCCTCGGTGACCCGCAGCGTGGTGCGCCGCTCGGAGAGGCGGGCCCGCAGGTCCTCGAACTGCAGCTGCACGATCTTCTCGATCTGGGGCAGCGATAGCGGGCGGAAGAGCACGATGTCGTCGATCCGGTTGAGGAACTCGGGGCGGAAGTGCCGGCGCAGGTCGTCCAGGACCCGCTCCCGCGCGTCGGGCTTGATCTCGCCCTCCTCGACGCCGTCGAGCAAGTACTCCGATCCGATGTTGGAGGTCATGATGATGACGGTGTTGCGGAAGTCGACGGTGCGCCCCTGGGCGTCGGTGATCCGGCCGTCGTCGAGCACTTGCAGCAGGGTGTTGAAGACCTCCGGGTGCGCTTTCTCGATCTCGTCGAAGAGCACCACCGAGTACGGCTTGCGCCGCACCGCCTCGGTGAGCTGTCCCCCTTCCTCGTAGCCGACGTAGCCGGGCGGGGCGCCCATGAGCCGACTGACGGTGTGCCGTTCCTGGTACTCACTCATGTCCAGGCGGACCATGTTCTCCTCGGTGTCGAACAAGGTGGCGGCCAGCGTCTTCGCCAGCTCGGTCTTGCCGACACCGGTCGGGCCGAGGAACACGAACGAGCCGATGGGCCTGTAGGGGGCGCGGATGCCCGAGCGAGCGCGGATGATCGCGTCGGCGACGAGCTGGACGGCCTCGTCCTGGCCGATGACCCGCTCCCGCAAGATCTCGTCGAGGCGCAGCAGTTTCTCCCGCTCGCCCTCTTGGAGCCGGGCGACGGGGATGCCCGTCCAAGCAGCCACGATCTCAGCGATCTCTTCTGCTGTGACGACCTCCCGCAACAGCTGGTGCTCGCCCTGCTTGGAAGCAAGCTGCTCTTCCTCGGCCCCGAGCCTGCGCTCCAGCTCGGTGATCCGGCCGTAGCGCAGCTCGGCTGCGCGGTTGAGGTCGTAGTTGCGCTCGGCGTCGTCGGCCTCGCGGCGCAGTTGCTCGAGATCCTGGCGCAGCTCCTGCACGCGCCGGATCGCGCGCCGCTCGGCCTCCCATTGCGCGTGCTTGGCGTCGGTCTCGGTGCGCAGGTCGGCAAGTTCCTTGCGCAGCTCGTCCAGCCTGGACATGCTGGCCGGATCGGTCTCCTTGGACAGCGCGGCCTCCTCGATCTCCAGCCGCGTAACCCGGCGGGTGAGCTCGTCGAGTTCGGCGGGCATGGAGTCGATCTCGGTGCGCAGCCGGGCGCAGGCCTCGTCGACGAGGTCGATGGCCTTGTCGGGCAGGAACCGGTCACTGATGTAGCGGTGGCTCAGCGTCGCCGCCGCGACCAGCGCGCCGTCCTGGATCTTGACGCCGTGAAAGACCTCCAGGCGTTCCCGCAGCCCCCGCAAGATCGAGACGCTGTCCTCGACCGACGGTTCGTCGACCAGCACGATCTGGAACCGCCGTTCCAGTGCCGCGTCGGTCTCGATTCGCTTGCGGTACTCGTCTAGCGTGGTCGCGCCGATCATGTGGAGCTCGCCGCGGGCGAGCATCGGTTTGAGCATGTTGCCCGCGTCCATCGCGCCCTCGGCGGCGCCGGCGCCGACCACGGTGTGCAGCTCGTCAACGAACAACAGGATGCGGCCCTCGGCGGCCTTCACCTCGCCGAGCACGGCCTTGAGCCGTTCCTCGAACTCACCGCGATACTTGGCACCGGCCACCAGCGCACCCATGTCGAGGGCGAACACGGTCTTGTCCCGCAGCCCTTCCGGCACGTCGCCGTGCACGATGCGCTGCGCCAGGCCCTCCACGATCGCGGTCTTCCCGACGCCGGGATCACCGATGAGCACCGGATTGTTCTTCGACTTGCGGCTCAGGATCTGGACGACCCGCCGGATCTCGGCGTCACGGCCGATCACCGGGTCGAGGGTGCCCTTGCGGGCCTCGTTGACGAGGTCGCGGCCGTACTTCTCCAGAGCTTCGTAGGAGTTCTCCGGCGTGGCTGAGGTGACCCGCTGGCTGCCTCGGATCTCGGTCAGCGCGTTCAGGAACGACTCGCGGGTGATGCCGTGCTCGGACAGCCGCCGACCCGCCCTGCTCGACGAGCCTTCCTCGGCCATTGCCAGCAGCAGGTGCTCCACCGAAACGTACTCGTCCTTGAGCCGCCTGGACTCCCGCTCGGCGGCGTCGAGCAGTCTGGACGACCGCTGGCTGACGTAGACCTGCCCGGGCTGCGCGCCCGGACCGGTGACCTTGGGCAGTTGCGAGAGGTCCTTCTCGACGTCGTCACGCAGGACGCCGGGATCGGCGCCGACCCGTTCGACCACGCGCGGCACGATTCCCTCGGACTGGTCGAGTAGCGCCAGCAGCAAGTGCTCGCCGTCCACTTCGGTGTGGCCGTGCTCGGTCGCGATGGTCTGCGCCGCCTGCAGCGCCTCCTGCGACTTCTGGGTCAGCCGGTTCATGTCCATCGTGGATCACCTCCTGTCCCGCCTCGGGCGGTGGGGCGGGATCGGAGTGCGGTTTCCATCCGGTCGATTCGGTCGAGCAGGTCCAGCACCAGCCCGATCGCTGCGTAGTTGAGCGAGAGCCCGGCCCGCAGCCGCTGAATACGGGCGAGTACCAGGGGCGCGCTCTCGACGAACCACGGCGTCCCGTCGGCGTCGTATGACGCTTCCAGCAGGCTCAGGGCCACGAACCGCCGGACCAGGTCGGGGTGCATTCCGGCCTGTGCTGCGGTGGTGTCCAGGCTGAGCCGGTGCGGACGGGCGAGCGCGTAGCCGGGCCCGCCTGGACCCCGTTGCCGAGACGGATTGCTCATGATCACCTCCGGGGGTCGAAAGTGGATTCGGTGGCCAGCTGCTCGAACAGCTCCCGCTCGCGTGCGGTCGGTGTCGTCGGCACCATCACGCGCAGCTCGGCGTAGAGATCGCCGGGGGTGCCGCGCGGGTGGGGCATGCCTTCGCCGCGCAGCCGCAGCCGTCGGCCGCTGGAGGAGCCCGCCGGGACGGTCACCTTCGTCTCCCCACCTGGCGTAGTGAGCGGGACGGTGGCGCCCAACGCCGCTTCCCAGGGCGTGACTGGCAGGTCGACGTGGATATCGCGACCCGACAATCGGTAGCGGGGGTGCGGGGCGATCCGGACGCGCAGGTAGAGGTCACCGGAGGGGCCATCGCCGCTGCCCCGGCCGCCCTGCCCGGCCAGCCGGATGCGCTGGCCATCGACGGCGCCGCGCGGCACGGTCACCCGGTACTCCCTGGTTCCCTCGGGGCCGGACAACGTGATCGTGCGGGTGCCGCCGCGGTAGGCCTCCTCGACGGTCAGCTCCAACTCGGCTTCCTGGTCGGCCCCGGGAATGGGACCGGCCGCGCCGCGGGCGCCGAAGATACTGCCGAACAGGTCCTCGAAGTCGACCTCTCCCCCACCCGTGGTGAAGTGCACGTTCCGGCTCCCACCAGTGCCACGGGTGCGCCAGGTGCCTCCAGGGCCGGTGCCGGCACCCGCGCCGACACGTTCCTCCCAATCTTCCGGAACGGACCGGAAGTCCGGGCCGAAGCGGTCGTAGCGCTTGCGGAGGTCCGGATCCGACAGCACATCGTAGGCCTCGTTGATCTCCTTGAACCGCTCCTCGGCCTCCGGGGCGGAGTTCACGTCGGGGTGGTGGCGACGTGCCAGCTTGCGGTAGGCCTGCTGGATCTCGTCCTGGCTCGCGCCGCGGGACACCCCCAGCACCTCGTAGTAGTCGCGCGCCATGGCGCTCACCCCGACTGCCTCGTGACGCTGACCGCGGTGGGCCGCAGCTGGTTATCCGGCTCGCCGTAGCCGGGACGCCGGACGCCGACGACGATGCCGGGTTCAGCATCGGAGTCGGACACGACGTCGACCACCTCGTGGCGGCTCGGGTCGAACGGGACGCCGACCTCCTCCTGGCGCGGGTAGCCGAGCCGGGCCAGGAGGTCCACCGCCTGGTCCCGGACGGCCCGCACGCCGTCGACGATGGACTCGGGGTCGGCCTCGGCGTGCTCGAGCGCCAGTTCGAGGTTGTCCAGCACCGGCAGCCACGCCGCGGTGGCTTTCGCTCGCTCCTCGGCGCGCACCAGTCCCAGCTCGCGCACGTGACGCTTGCGCGCGTTGTCCAAGTCGGCCAAGGCGCGCCGGAGGCGGTCCTCCAGCTCGGCGGCGTTGGGCCTGACCGCTTCAGCTTCCTCCGGCTGCTCGGCCTGCTGTGCCTGCTCGTCGGATTCGGTGTCGTGTTCGTGCGGTGATGTTGTCATGCCGGGCCTCACGTCCGTTCGAAGTCGGCGTCCACGACGTCGTCATCGCCGCCACCTTCTTCGGAGCCGCCCGTCGCATCGCTGGTCGCGCTCGCGGCACCGGCACCGGCACCGGCACCGTAGGTTGACAGTCCCTGGTAGATCTGGCGCAGGTCGTCGGTCAGCGGCCGGGCCCGCTCCGGCGACGCCTCGTCGCGGACTGCCTCGCGCGCCTCGTTGACCAGCATCTCGGCCCGAGCCCGCTCGTTCACCGGTGCCGCGTCGCCGAGCTCCTGCAGCCGCTTCTCCACCTGGTAGGCGGCCGAATCGAGTTCGTTGCGGGTCTCCACGGCGGCGCGCAGCTGCTGGTCCTCGTCGCGGTTGCGCTCGGCTTCGGAGACCATCCGCTCCACCTCGCCCTTGTCGAGGTTGGAGCTGTCGCTGATGGTGATGCTCTGCTGGGCGCCGGTGTCCTTGTCCTTCGCGGTGACGCTGAGGATGCCGTTGGCATCGACGTCGAAGGTGACCTCGACCTGCGGTTCGCCGCGCGGAGCCGGCCGAATGTTCTCCAGCCGAAACCGGCCGAGCACCCGGTTGTCGGCGGCCCGCTCGCGTTCGCCCTGCAGCACTACGATGTCCACCGCGGACTGGTTGTCCTCAGCGGTGGAGAAAACCTCGGTGCGCCGTGCCGGGATCGTGGTGTTGCGCTCGATGAGCTTGGTCATGACGCCGCCGCGGGTCTCCACCCCGAGTGATAGCGGTGTGACGTCGAGCAGCAGGACGTCCTGGACGTCACCCTTGAGCACACCGGCCTGCACCGCTGCGCCCAGCGCGACGACCTCGTCCGGGTTCACGCTCATGTTCGGGTCTTTGCCCCCGGTGAGCTTGCGCACGAGCGCCTGCACGACTGGGATCCGGGTGGAACCGCCGACCAGGATGACCTCGTCGATGTCGTTCTCGGTGACCTTGGCATCGCCCATCGCGCGCTTGACCGGGTCCAGGCACCGCTCGACCAGGTCGGAGGTCAGCTGCTCGAATGTCGAACGCATGATCGTGGACTGCAGGTGCTTGGGACCGGCGGCGTCGGCGGTGATGAACGGCAGGCTTACCTGGGTCTGCGACACCGAGCTGAGCTCGACCTTGGCCTTCTCCGCAGCCTCGAAGAGCCGTTGCAGCGCCTGTGGGTCGTTGCGCAGGTCGATGCCGTTGTCGCGCTGGAACTCGTCGGCGAGGTGGTCGACGAGCCTGCGGTCGAAATCGTCGCCGCCGAGGTGGCCATCACCGGCGGTGGAGCGGACCTCCACGACGCCGTCGCCCACGTCGAGGAGGCTGACGTCGAAGGTACCGCCACCGAGGTCGAAGACCAGCACGGTCTCGTGCCCACGCTTGTCCAGCCCGTAGGCCAGTGCAGCTGCGGTCGGCTCGTTGATGATCCGCAGGACCTCCAAACCCGCGATGCGCCCAGCGTCCTTGGTGGCGGTGCGCTGGGCGTCGTTGAAGTAGGCGGGCACGGTGATGACGGCCTCGGTGACCTTCTCGCCCAGGGACTTGCCCGCGTCGTCGGCGAGCTTGCGCAGGACCTGCGCGCTGATCTCCTCCGGCGCGTACTGCTTGCCCCGGACTTCGAAGCGCGCGACACCGTTGTCGCCCTCGACGACGTCGAAGCCGACCGCGTCTATTTCGTCGGTGACCTCCTCGAAGCGGCGACCGATGAAGCGCTTCGCCGAGTAAATCGTGCCCTTCGGGTTGAGGATCGCCTGCCTGCGTGCCAGCTGGCCCACGAGGCGCTCACCGGAGTCGGTGAACGCGACGACGGACGGCGTCGTCCGCGAGCCCTCGGCGTTCGGGATGACCGAGGGTTCACCGCCCTCCCAAGCGGCGATCACGGAGTTGGTGGTGCCGAGATCGATACCGACTGCTTTGGCCATGACGTTCTCCTGCCAACGAATGCGGGCGCGGTGGTCAGTCGACGGCACCGCTCGCCTGCGGTTTCTGGTGTTGCTGGAGCAGCCTGCTCGCCTCCCCGGCGACCTCGGCGTCGACGAGGACCTCGTACCGGGTGGGCTGCATGATCTGCACTGCGGAGAAATCCCGCCTGCCGCCCTGCGCCGCGTACATCAGCAGACCGATCATGGCCCCGACGATCGCGCCGAAGACGAGTCCGTAGATCGCGAGGGTGAAGCTGGCCAGCAGCGGCTGGATCCAGCTGAAGAGCCCGAAGATCCACCCGATCAGCACGCCGGTCAGCGCGCCGCCACCGGCTCCGTGCAAGGCCGACCTGCCGTAGCTGAGCTTGCCGATGACCTGTTCGACGAACTGAACGTCATGCCCCACGATGGCGACCCGCTCCACCGGGAAGTCCTGGTCGGACAGGTAGTCGACGGCTTGCTCGGCGTCTGCGTAGCGCGTGTAGGAGGCGATCGAACGGCGGTCCGGGGGCTCTGCGAATGGGGCGCCTCCCGCATCGGACGCGCCCGGCTGCTGATCGGACATCACTACTCCACCTAAGCTCGTTCCTCTCACGACGTGCACGGCCAGATGGTGTTCCGCGCCGCTCCCCATCCCACCTTGAGGGCTCGGCGCCTGCTCTCGCGTGCGCCTACGAGGCCGAAATTCGCAGCACGGTTCACCCCACCGGCACAGGTACGGGTCGGACACCGGCGGCGAACTCCAGGGCGAAATACCCTGGTCGTCATCGATCCGTTCGGGCTCCACAACGAACACGATTTGTGGCCACGCTCACGAGCACGGAGCACGACACCGGGAGGCACGGGACTGTGCTGGAAACACCGTTCGCTGCGGTGCGGTAGTCCCCGGCTCGGACGGCGACTCCGTCCACGTACCAGTGGGCATGGTCAGCTTCTCCATACTGTCAACCTCGGTACCGCGTTCACGGATCCTCAGGACGCCACTGGCGACGCACAGATTGGCGCCGGAGAACCTCTTTGATACCCGGATACGCGCCGAACGGATTCACACAGGTGGCCCGCCTACGCGGATACCGCCCGCCGCCCTTTGAAATGACCCGATGCCGGAATTCGCCGACTGATTCAGAAAGAGCTACGTCTTTCAAATCGAATTCAATAACGCGTGCTTGGATTCCCCGTCTAACGCCTGCTCAGGCACGCCCGGCTCTTCGGCCGCGGTCGGCGAGTTCAGGCTGGCGCGGGAGTTCGTCCGGCTCCCTTGACTGAGAAGTATCCATACCACTACGAGAGACACCGCTGCTCCTGGCCGCGGCGGTCAGCGGAAACTGCGGCAAAAGATCTCCCAGCTGGGGTGCGCATCGCGGGCGGGCCACGCCGCCGAACGTCAGAATGAGCCCTAGTGCTGGGATCGCAGGCTCTGCCGACGTTCCTGTTCGCGTTTGCTGTAGGCGGCCTGGCGGACCGCGTCCTCGCTGGCGAACCCGGAGCCGAGGGCACCGGCGATGGTGCCCATCGAGGTGGACAGCCAGGCTACGATCGCGAACTCGTTGAAACCGCTGGGGTGTTGAAGGGTGGCGGTGAGGTAGTCGGGTGGGATCACCACCAGCGCCGAGATCAGGGTGGCCACGAACAACAGCACGTACATGCACAGCACGCCGATCGAAATCGTCAGCGCGGTGGCCGCGTTGTAGACCGCGGCCTCTTCGCGCAGTTGCCGGTCCGAGGGCCGCTCCCACAAGCTGTTGTCGATGATCAGCCAGGCGATCATCGCCAGGACCGCTAGGACGTTGACCAGCGTGAGGCGCCATCCGCTGAACGCGTCAGCGAGCTGCCAGATGTTGGAGTAGAACACCCCGAACGCCGCCCCCGCAGCGGCACCGGCGAGGGCCGGGGACAGGCTCGGCACCAGCCGCCACGGGCGGTTCGCCCGCACCATCCCGGCCAGCAGGCGGAGCCGTCCCCGGGTGCCGGTCAGGGCCAGGTGGGCGTCGATGCCCTCGTCGGTGGAGTCGATGTGCTGCACCGAGGCGCCCGGGCCCAACGCTCGGTGGGCGCGCGGCCCACCCTGATCTTGCCCGTCGGTGCCGCCGTCGCCGAGCGGTTTGTCGATCAGGTGCTCGGCGACCAGGTGCACTATCACCTTGCGCACCTGGCGGCGCAGTCCGATCGCGCCCAACCCGGGCAGTGAGACCAGGCCGAAGCCGGTGACGCGCCCGTAGTCGGAGATTACCGGCTGGGTGCCGGCCCTCCGGGGGAGCTCGGTCACCAGGATCACCAGGTCCCACCTGTGCTCGGCCATCGCGTGTTGGCCGATCTCGACTGAGGGCAGTGTGCCGTGCTCGTCGAGGGTCAACTGTTGCGAGGCGGTCTCGACCCGCCATTGGGCACGGCCGTCGGTCTCGTGTTCAAGCAGGTCGGGCAGCTGTGCGGCGAGGTCGGCGGACAACTCGGCGGGTAGTCCGGGATCGCTGAGCAGGCCTAGCGTCACCGTGGGCGCATCGGCCGTGGCGCCGCTCTGGGTTGCCATCACGTCACCTCCCGTGTGGGTCGAGCGCTGCGGGCTGCTGACCGCCGCGCACCGGCCTGCTCGGGGTACCTCGGGTCAAGGGCTGTTCGGCGATCACGCCCACCGGCTCGCAGCGAGCCGCTTACCCGACCGGACGAAGTCCCGCACGACACCCGCAGCGGCGGAGTTATCCGCAACCCGTCCGCGTTGACCGAGCCACCCGGCAGGGTCAGGGCCTCGAAGTGTCCCCTGGAACGTCGGCGACCAAGAGGTCGACGGTCGAGGTGACGCCTTTGTCGATGCCGGCGTTCACCAACTGAATTCGTCCGGCTCGATCGACAGCATGATCGCCTGCGCTTCGCCTGCTCGACCGCCTGGCGAGGCCGGGGCACTTCGACCTGCTCGCCACCGTCGGTGGCCAGGATCGCGACCTGCCGGCCGCGCCGCTCATCTGCGATTGGAATCACGCCTCCTCATGGTGTGGCGAGAACTACAGGATTCCCCGGTCAGGCCGGGTCGAAACCCTCCGCCGAGTGGTGGTCAACGCGGCTCGGCGGGCGACGCAGGCATCCGCGAGCCAGCTGGAGCGCGGTCTCGGACCACACCACGAACGCGGCGGCGAGCTCAGCGAGCGAAGCGCGAGACGGGGACGCATTCGGCCTGCCCGGCCACGTCGCGGCCGCACACCGCGACCGACAGGCCCTCCACCTGCTGCTCGAGCTGTCCCCGGTCCTGGTCCGAGCAAGCCAGCACCCTGGATCTGATGGGCCTTCACCCGACTGCGCACTGCGGAGGCGACCGGCGTGCACGTACGCGACCAAGTCGGCGGAGACCGACGAGACCGAGGCCGATGCCGCGCGGCAAGCAGGGCTGCCCGTCGAACTCACCGACTCACCCGGACTGCCGTTCCCGGCAACGAGCAGTGCGGCTGGCCGATTAGATCGAGTTCCAGCCGGTCGAATACCTCGCGGACTCGCCCGCGCGGTGCTCGACAACACCGGTTCGGCGGTGTTCGAACACACCGCGCGCTCGACATACCCCGAGGCACCCCTTGCGAGGTCGTCAAGACGGGTGGCACCGTGCGCGCGGACTGGGTGGTCGTGGCCACGCACTACCCGATCCTGGACCGCGGGCTGTGCTTCGCCCAACTGGAGGCCGAGCGCTCGTACTGCATAGCGGCCCGCGTCGGACGGCACGACCCGCTGCCGCTGGCGATCGACATCCCGGCCCCGAAGCGTCGCTGCGCTCAGCCGGCATCCCGCGGGCGAGCACGACGGCCACTTGCCGTATGCGGCGCACGGCGCCACTGGCCGGTCGAGGAGGTCACGCACCGCTGGTCCGCACAGGATCCCCCGACCTACGACCGATTCCCGATGGTACGGCCGCACTACCAGGTTCGACGTGCATATCCTTGAAGGGGATGCGGCGAACGATCCCGCAGGGTTCATGAAGAGCCCGGCGGGTGGTAACACGCACGCGGGGTCGGAGGGCGGCCCGCAGAAACGGGCCGGCTGCAAAACTGGCACCGCGCTGCTGGCCGCCCCTCCCCTGGCGAGGCCGCGTCGCGGCGTGTGCCGCAACGTCGTGACCCGGCGTCGCCGGTCACCAGCGCAAGGCGCTGAGCTCTCGGGTCAGGACGGTGGAGAGCGTTCCGTCGGCGGTGGTCATCAGGTGGCCGACGCCGGGTAGGACCACGCGGTGACCGACGGCGTCGGTGAGCTCGTCGGTGGTGGGGTAGGGCACCTGCGGGTCCAGCGCGCCGTAGGTCAGCAGGACGGGCATGGGGGGCAGCCAGCGGGCGACGTGGGGCGGGAAGATCGCGTCGTCGGTCAGCGCGAACCGCCGGTTGGGCCCGGCAAGCGATTGGAAGAGCGCGGCGAGCGGCGCCGGCATGGCCGAGGTATCGACCGGGCGGCCGCCGCGCAGGTCCATGACGGCGACGTCGATCGCCCGGTCGACGATCTCGCCTTCCTCCGGTGTCAACTCCCCGGACTCGACGAGTCGCCTGGTCTGATCGTGGAGTTGCATGGCCACGAGGTCCAGGAATCGCAGCGCCTGGGGCTGCAGCAGAACGAGGGCCGCGGCACGGCGGTGGAGCGGAGCCTGCGCGGCCAGCACCAGAGCCGTCATGGCTCCTTCGGGATGCCTACCCGGGGAACGCTGTGCTGACCTGCATTTTTCCAGCTCGGCGGCGAGCGCTGTGGCCAAGGTTATCGGGCGAATTATCGATCTCTGATGCCCCGGCCCCAGCCTGGCGTTGGTCGAACTCGGGCGACCCGATCGACTCTGCGTGTGCGGTCGCGGCGTTGACCGCGCCAGGTGAAGCATCCCACCCCCGGATGGGTTGCCTCGATACGCGCTGACGAACGCGCACGGACGTGGGGCCTTCCGAGGCGACCGAAAGCCGCACCGTCCGTGAACGCCGCGTCCAAGTGGACCAGGTTTCGGATACAGCGGTCCTCAACGTCGATCCCCGGGTAGCCTTCACCCGCTATGGATCTCGATGCGCAGTCTGAGCCCGATCTCGTCTTGATCGCCCACGATGTGCGGGCACGGCGAAGAGATCCTGGCGAGTTCGACGCGGCGTTCGCGGGGGCGACGTTGTACGTCCACCGCCCGCAGGATCGGGTCGGTGTGATGGCCGCGGAGTTACCGGGGAGGGGACGCTGGGTTCTCGCCTTCTCGTCGTTGGCTCGGCTGGCACACCATTCCGGTGACGTGCCCTGGCTATCGACAACCGGCGCCGATCTTCTTGATCAGCTGCCGCGCGCTCTCGGCGTGCTCGTGGACGTTGACGACCCGCACGGACTCCCTCTGCTCCCCCAACCGCACGGCGGTCGCCCACGGTTCGGCGACGCCACCCTTCCTCCGAAACCTGCCGATATGCCGGAACGACCTCCAGGAGCAAATCCCATCTGATAGCAAGATCGGCGACAAGGTCTCACGGAAGGGGATGCGGTGACCCAAGGCTTCGACGTTGATCTGCAAGTGCTGGACAGTGCAGGCGAAGCGGTCGCGCAGACGATGCACGACATGCAGTCCTGCGAGGTCGAAGACATCTGCGGGGACCAGCAGCAATACGGGCACCCAGGTCTGCACGAAGCTTTCGAGCACTTCTGCGACAGGTGGCAGCACGGCGTCGAGCTCCTGATCGAGGACGGCGACACGATCACGCAAGTCCTCAACAAGGTCGTCGACACCTACGTCGAAGCCGACGCGGCCAGCGAGGAATCCATGCGCGCCATCGGCCGGGGCGAAGACCCCGCAACCGAGGTCGCAGATGGCTGAACTCGGTGAAACGTCCGATCCGAGGCAGCTCGTCCCAGGCAATCCCCACGCGATCGACGACAACGTTGCCGCGATCCGTGGACGCGGTCAGACCATGGAGCAGGGCGCCGACAGCCTGAAGAAGATCGACACCGAGGCATGGACCGGTACAGCGGGCAACACGTTCCGCGACCAGTTCAGCTACGAGCCGACCCGGTGGTTGCACGCAGCCGATTCGTTCACCGCCACGGCGACTGCTCTCGAGGAATACGCGCGAGTCCTTCGATGGGCTCAGGCGCAGGCGACCGAGGCGATCGCAGTCTGGCAAGAGGGAGAAGCGGCAACGCGCGAGGCTAAGACAGCCTATGAGGCGTCGGTGACGGAGGCTGATCGCCAGAACCGAGCCAACGCGGAATCAGGCGCACCCGGCCACGTCGACCCAGGACCGTTCTCCGACCCCGGCGAGGCCAAACGACAGGCAGCTCGTGACATTCTCTCTCGCGCAAGGGAGCAGCTCGGATCAACCGGAGATCGCAGCGCTGCCAGCATCCGCGCAGAGGGCGACCTCGCGCCGGAGCAGTCGGGCTGGGATGCCTTCCAGGACGGGGCCGGCGCGACACTCGGCTTCGTCGGCGACGTCGGCCTCGGCCTATGGGACGGCCTGAGCGGCACCGCTGGCTTCCTGTGGGAACTGAGCCCCACCCATCTGATCGATGACCCCGACCACTACGCCGATCTCTGGGTCGGAGTGACCTCCGCGTGCTCGTTCGCGGTCGACCACCCGATCGAGTTCGGCAAGCAAATGATCAACTACGACCAGTGGAAGACGGAACCAGGCCGCGCGCTGGGGAACACCGCATTCGGCTTCATCCCTGTCGCCGGGGCACTGTCGAAAGTCCGCAAATTCAAGAAGCTCGACGACCTCGGCCACAAGGACGGCGACCATCCCAGCGTCAAAGCGAACGTCGATGAGTACTTCACCGACGGGGCGAAGCCGAACGCCAGCGACCTCGAAAAGTACGCCGAAGCGCAGGGATGGACCAAGACTCAAACCGAGAACGGACCCCCGAAGTACGTCGACGAGAACGACGTGCCCCGCATGACCCTCAAAGAAGGCAGCGGACGCGCCCCCGGAAGCGGCAGCCCCCACGTCGAACTCAAAGATGAGAACGGGCAACGGATCGATCCACAAGGCAACCCCGTGACCAGGAAAAGCCTCGGCAACCACACACCGATCGAATGGGACTGGTGACCATGGACTACTCAGAGACCCCGGACCTGGCCCCGTACTACCTCGAAGACAGCTTCGTCCTGGCAATCGACGAGAACGAGCAATCCCTGACGTTCAACCTCGAACTCGTGCTGACCGAGCAGCACCCCGACTACAGCCCTCCGAAACCAGGCGAGCAGTACTGCTACGCCGACGGGCTGCTCGTGTTCAACCGCCCATCGAACATCGACTGGATCAGCCGACACTTCCGCGCCAACACCGACGCCGCGGGAGAAGAAGACCTCGGCAACATCGACTTCCTCAAGCAGGAAAGCGACACCTGGCGACTCGGCGGCGACTGGGGAGAAGTGCGCGTCACCATAGACACCACACCATCGATAACCTTGCGGTAGACGTGGGACCGCACTGAGCCTCTCCCGACGTGGCGAGCGCCAGCTAATCTGAATGCAGCATTGTGACCATCACCGGCAGTGCGAGCCGGTTCCCCGCACCAGCAGGGTGGCGGAAACCCTGATATTCTCAGCGCACAATCCTGCTCGTCGCGCCAGCGTGGGTGGTCAGCAGTACGTGAAGACCACAGACCCGCGACGGACCTACTCCTAGACGACATCTTCGACTCCAGGCAGCGATGAAGGGCTGGAAGCAGATCCGCCGATTTCACCGAGCGGAGGCATGGTGATTCGAGCTTCAGACGCCAGCTTGGAAACGCAAAGATCGAGAACCAGCCTCCCTGACCCCACTGCTTCCAGCAGCCGGATCAAACGCGACAACCACGCTGACACACAGACCCGATAGTCTCTTGCTCGTGCTTCCTTCCGTCGGCTGCCACGCACCGCGTTGCACCCTGCCCGGAACGTCTCAAAGGGATAACACCGCCAGATAGGACCAGCTCAGCAAGTGTTCTCCCCGCGCCAGCGGGGGTGGTCCCACGGTGCGCAACGGCAGGGACATGCCCGGCGGGTTCTCCCCGCGCCAGCGGGGGTGGTCCCCTGGACATCGCGGGTGAGGTCTACCTAGTGCGGTTCTCCCCGCGCCAGCGGGGGTGGTCCCAACGGCAGCAGGATGCCGAGCCCGCCGTAGATGTTCTCCCCGCGCCAGCGGGGGTGGTCCTCACGGGTTCGGCGCGATCGAGGCCAGCAACACGTTCTCCCCGCGCCAGCGGGGGTGGTCCCCAGCAGTAGCCGAGCACCACTTGTTGTTTGAGGTTCTCCCCGCGCCAGCGGGGGTGGTCCGCAGTTGGCCCTGTTCGCCCTCGATCGCCAAGTGTTCTCCCCGCGCCAGCGGGGGTGGTCCGCGTTCGGTTCCCAGCCCCTGACTCGGGATGCCGTTCTCCCCGCGCCAGCG
>NZ_JAIUKC010000020.1:0-4837 GCF_020177435.1 Saccharopolyspora sp. 7B
GGTCAACGGCACGCGGTTCCTGCCGAAGGGCGTGGCCTCGGTGCCCGCCTGATCAGGTTCTCGTGACGGGGCCGGGACGCCCGGTCGTGCCCGGCCCGGGGGCGGGGGGGGCCGCCGGGGGGGGCCCCCCCGCACCGGGAGGCGATCAACTGCAGGGGTCCAGCTGCGGCAGCGGTGGGGTCTCCGGCGAGACCTTGCCCGCGGTGGCTCCCCAGGACTTCGCGTACTGGCCGTCGGCTTCGGCTCGGGTCAGGGTGTCGTCGATGAACCGGCAGAACGCCGTGTCGCCCTTCTTGACGCCGACGCCGTAGGGCTCCTTCGTGAACTGCCGGTCGACGAGCTTGAACCGGCCGTTGCCCTTCTGGACCAGGCCCATCAGGATCACGTTGTCCGTGGTGACGGCCTGCACCTGGCCGGTGCGCAGCGCGTCGGCGCACTTGGAGTAGACGTCGAACAACGTCAGGTTCTCCGGGTCGACGTACTGCTTGATCTGCTCGGCGGGCGTGGAGCCGGTGACCGAGCAGACCTTGGCGCCGGTGGGCCGCAGCGACTCCGGGCCGGTGATCGTGTCGTCGTCGGCGGAGACCATGAGGTCCTGGCCGGCTTCGTAGTACGGGCCGGCGAAGCTGATCCGCTGCTTGCGCTTGTCGTTGATCGTGTAGGTGGCCACGACCATGTCGACCCGGCCCTGCTCGATGAGTTCCTCGCGGGTCTTGCTCGGCGCCTCCACCCATTCGATCCGGTCGGCGGGGAGGCCGAGCCCGGCGGCGACGATCTTGCCGATCTCGACGTCGAAGCCCTGCGGGTTGCCGTCGAGGCCCTTCAGTCCGAACAGCGGCTGGTCGAACTTGGTGCCGATGCGGATCGTGCCGGACTGCTTCAGCTTCGCCATCGTGGTGCCGGGCTCGAACTGCGCGTTCGGGTCGACGGGCACGTCGGTGCCGGTTTCGAGGCGGTTCTCGCTGTTGCCCCCGCAGGCGGTCAGCGCCAGCGCCATCGACGCCGCCAGCACGCCCCAGCGCACGCTGCGCGCTTTCATCTCGGATGCCCCTCTCTGGAGGTGTACGGCTCCTGCGTCCCCGCGCGGGTGCGGGGACGACGCGAGGGAGGTCAGTGGGTGAGGATCTTGCTGAGGAAGTCCTGGGCGCGGGCGCTCTCCGGCTCGTCGAAGAACCGGTTCGGCGTCGAGTCCTCGACGATGCGCCCGTCGGCCATGAACAGCACCCGGTGCGCGGCGCGGCGGGCGAAGCCCATCTCGTGCGTGACGACCAGCATCGTCATGCCTTCGGCGGCGAGCCCGGCCATCACGTCGAGCACCTCGTTGACCATCTCGGGGTCGAGCGCCGAGGTGGGCTCGTCGAACAGCATGACCTTGGGCTTCATCGCCAGGGCGCGGGCGATCGCCGCCCGCTGCTGCTGCCCGCCGGAGAGCTGCGCGGGGTACTTCTCCGCCTGGTTGGCGATGCCCACCCGCTCCAGCAGGGCCAGCGCTTCGCGTTCGGCGGTGGCCTTGTCGGTCTTGCGCACCTTGATCGGCCCGAGCAGCACGTTCTCGAGGATCGTCTTGTGCGCGAACAGGTTGAACTGCTGGAACACCATGCCCACGTCGGCGCGGAGCTCGGCGAGCGCGCGTCCTTCGGCGGGCAGCGGCTTGCCGTCGATCTCGATCGTGCCCGAGTCGATGGGTTCCAGGCGGTTGATCGCGCGGCACAGCGTGGACTTGCCCGAGCCGGACGGCCCGAGCACCACCACGACCTGGCCGGGCGGAACGGTGAGGTCCACGTCCTGCAGCACGTGCAGGGAACCGAAGTGCTTGTCCACCGAGGACATGCGGATCATCGGCGAATCCGGGGAACCGGCGGTCATGCACACTCCTAGCCCGAGAATGTCCGGATCTGATGGCGAAAATTTAAGCTGCTCGTACCGATTAGTCCATATGGTGCGGGTCAACTCAGGTTGCAACTCGGTTACGCGGGTGGATCGGAGGATCGGTGGGGGTCTTCCCCATTGCCACGACGAGCTCCGAACGGTCTCCCAACTGCGCGAACCTGTTCTGGTAGGGGAGTTCGCCGCTTTCCGGCGACCTCCGCGGTGCGCACCCGAGGGGTGACCGTCCGTGTCGGTGCCCGCTCGGCCCCGCCCGGATGGACCGTCTGGGTGTGACCCGCAGTAACGCCTTCGGGTCGTGCCACGTGCACCTCCGCGGTGTTCTCGCGCCGTTCCCGCGCATCCCGCGAGCACCGGCGAATGCCCACCATGAATGAGCCGGACCGATCGCGGACGCGGTTTCGCTCGATTCGACTCGACTGCTCGAGAAGAATCACCGAATGCCGTTCATCCGGATTCCGGGCACCGGTCCGGACGGCCGCATCCGGTCCGCCGAACGCCGCAAGCGGCCCGCCGTGCCCGGCCCACGGCCGCGAGCGCCCGGCGACGATCCCCGGCCAGGTCGCCGCCCTCGCCTCCGGGTACTCGCCGACCAGTCCTGAGCAGCCGATATGGTGGCGGGGTGAGCACGACGAGCACTTCCCGGACCTACGAGATCCGCACCTACGGGTGTCAGATGAACGTGCACGACTCCGAGCGGCTGTCCGGGATGCTGGAAGACGCCGGTTACGTGCGCGCCGCGAAGGACCACGACCCCGACGTGGTCGTGTTCAACACCTGCGCGGTCCGGGAGAACGCCGACAACCGGCTCTACGGCAACCTCGGTCACCTGCGGCCCGCCAAGCAGGAACGCCCCGGGATGCAGATCGCCGTCGGCGGCTGCCTCGCGCAGAAGGACCGCAGCGAGATCGTCCGCCGCGCCCCGTGGGTCGACGTCGTGTTCGGCACCCACAACCTCGGTTCGCTGCCGACGCTGCTGGAACGCGCCCGGCACAACGAGGAGGCCGAGGTCGAGATCCTCGAAGCCCTCGACACCTTCCCGTCCACGCTGCCCGCGCGCCGCGAATCCGCCTACTCCGGCTGGGTGTCCGTCTCCGTCGGGTGCAACAACACCTGCACGTTCTGCATCGTGCCCGCGCTGCGCGGCAAGGAGAAGGACCGCAGGCCCGGCGACGTGCTCGCCGAAGTGCAGGCGCTCGCCGACGAAGGCGTGCTCGAAGTGACCCTGCTCGGGCAGAACGTCAACGCCTACGGCGCCGAGTTCGGCGACCGGTACGCGTTCGGCAAGCTGCTGCGCTCCTGCGGCGAGATCGACGGGCTCGAACGCGTCCGGTTCACCTCGCCGCACCCGCGCGACTTCACCGACGACGTCATCGACGCGATGGCCGAGACCCCGAACGTCTGCCACCAGCTGCACATGCCGCTGCAATCCGGGTCCGACCGGGTGCTCAAGGCGATGCGCCGCTCCTACCGCTCCGAGCGCTACCTCGGCATCCTGAGCAAAGTCCGCGAAGCGATGCCCGACGCCGCCATCACCACCGACATCATCGTCGGCTTCCCCGGCGAGACCGAGGAGGACTTCGAAGCGACCCTCGACGTCGTCCGCCGCGCCCGCTTCACCTCCGCGTTCACCTTCCAGTACTCCAAGCGGCCCGGCACACCCGCCGCCGACCTCCCCGGGCAGCTGCCCAAGGAGGTCGTCCAGCAGCGCTACGAACGGCTCGTCGCGCTGCAGAACGAGATGTCCTGGGAGCTCGGCAAGGAACTCGTCGGCCGCGAGGTCGAACTCCTCGTCGCCGAAGGCGAAGGCCGCAAGGACACCGCGACCCGCAGGCTCTCCGGCCGCGCCCGCGACGGGCGGCTCGTGCACTTCCACCCCGGCGGCGCCATCGACCGCGAGATCCGGCCCGGCGACATCGTGCACACCGCCATCACCCAGGCCTCCCCGCACCACCTCGTCGCCGACGGCGAGATCACCGCGCACTGGCGCACCCGGGCGGGCGACCACTGGGAAGAGGGCCGCAAGCCCAAGACCTCCGGGGTCAGCCTCGGGCTGCCCTCCTTCGGAGCCCCCGCGGCGCAGCCCGCCGCCGAACGAGGATGCGGCTGTTGAGCGACGACGAGCGCCCGCGCCCCGAACCGGACGACACCCCCGGCCCCGACGAGGCCGGACGGGACCAGGACCCGCGAGAAGGGACCGACGTGCAGCGCGCCGAACCGACCGACCCGGTGAACGCCCCCGAGCAGCAGGCCGACCGGCGGCAGCTGTCCCAGGCCGAACGCGACCTGCTGCGCCGCATCGATCCCGGCAGCACCGCCGTCACCATCGCCGGCGTCATCCTCGTGCTGATCGCCAGCTCGCTGCTGCCGTGGATCGGCGACGCCACCGGGCTGCAGATCCTGCTCGGCCACGCCGACCCCGTGCTGCAGGTCGGGCTGCTGCCCCGGCTGTTCTCGATCAACGCCACCATCGTCGGCGTGCTCATCGGCGCGCTCGCGCTCGTCACCCGTCGCTGGGCGGTCGCCTGGGTCGCGGGCATGGCCGCGATCATCGTGTCCTTCGAGGGCATGATCGCCATCTGGTCGCGGCAGACCGCGCCCACCGGTGGCCCGTCCTGGGGCCTGGTGCTCGCGGCGCTGTGCATGGTGGTGCTGGCGATCCAGTGGCTCCGGGTCGTCCTCACCCGGCCGTGAGGTCGGGGATCGAGTGCGGGTCGGCGCCCCGGAGCGGCGGTGCCGCGCGCGGGGCTGAGTCCTGCTCCCGGGATCAGGTGGTCCGCGGTGCGGCGGCCCCGCCGTCGACGAGGCGGAACCGCTGCCCGGGTGTGCGCCCCCCCCCCCGGGGGGGGGGGGGGGGGGCCGGCCCCCCCCCGCCGCCCCCGGGGGGGGGCGGGGGGGCCCCCCCCCCCCCGGGCCCCCCCCGGGGGGGGGGGGGTAGGCCCCCAGGCGG